>NZ_JABCJL010000098.1:0-612 GCF_012952265.1 Pseudoalteromonas sp. NEC-BIFX-2020_015 | reverse complement strand
AGATATAGATATGGGGATGTAAATAACTTCGGTATGAATGATAAAGATACAAAAATATTAAAGGTTGTTGGAGCTTTGACTGTTGCAAGCTTAATTGGATATCAAACATTATCTAGTTCATTTGATAAAAATGCTGCTATTTCCGATTTGAAGGAAATGGACTTAAAAGAAGTAGCTTTAAAGGCTAGCATGAAAGGCAATAGTCTTAGATCAACGAGAAATACAACTATACTTGATGAGGTTGAAGTTTGTTTGTCAGAAATGACTAAAATTCCTAACTACCGATTTGGAGAAGAGGTGAATTGGGAAGTAGTTAGCTTTATTGGAGATAATACGATCCACAATATTTCTTATGCAGAATTGTCCTCAGGTGAGATTGCTCTGGGGGCTGAGTATATTTTAACCAATGTAGAAGCTGGGGAATCTACAAACCTTGGTGGAGGAAGGGGAGTATCTTCCGAATGTCTTGGTGAAATATTTAAAAAGTTTTAATGTAAATAAAGATGACATATATGGTCACTCCGCCTGAGTCAAATTTTCAGGTGGTTTTTTATTCTTTTACAGTACATTTTTGTTATTACATGATGATCACCGCGCCAGCGAGTTTTTACT
>NZ_JABCJL010000097.1:0-616 GCF_012952265.1 Pseudoalteromonas sp. NEC-BIFX-2020_015 | reverse complement strand
GAAGACACATACACCTTACAACGAATCAACATATTTAGAAGCACTAAAAAGAAGAGGTTCGCCGCTGTTAAAATTTGCAATAAATAGCTAAATTTTACTAGTTGTCCACCTCAGGGCGTGTTGTTATGCTGCAATTAATGCACTAGCCAAGCCTTTTTTTCTAAAAATTTACAAAAGCGTTGTCTTGCTGCTTCATAACCTTCTGGTTGTTTTTGCCAGTATAGTAACTCGTTTTTAAGGAATGAGCCTTCTAGAATTATATTTGCTTGATATAAAAACTCTTCCGCAACTTCTATTTCACCATTAAAGTATTGATTCAATAATCTTAACTGTTCTTTTGCAGCTTCTTTAGAGAACTCTGATTCTTTCATCTGCTCCCATGATTTCGGCTTGAAATCAGGACAATATTTAACTTGCTCTACAGCAAAGCAGGAATTTGATAAAAAAAGGCACAATACTATGAGTTTTCGCATAACCGTCCTTGCAGCATAACGAGCCTGTAGAATTACTCTAACAGCCAAATTCAATTAAAAAACGAGCTCCTGTAATTAACTCTAAGCGTTTTTAAAGCATTAGGTAATGCATTTGGAACCCATAAAACAGGCTGTTTTTCTTA
>NZ_JABCJL010000015.1:0-126484 GCF_012952265.1 Pseudoalteromonas sp. NEC-BIFX-2020_015 | reverse complement strand
CAGCTTACAGCTTACAGCTTACAGCTTACAGCTTACAGCTTACAGCTTACAGCTTACAGCTTACAGCTTACAGCTTACAGCTTACAGCTTACAGCTTACAGCTTACAGCTTACAGCTTACAGCTTACTATTTATTGCGGTTTTCTTTACTAAACGCGCGGATCTTACGTTTTTGCGAAAGCGTTACTTTATTAGTACGTCCTGCAAATGGGTTTTCGCCTTCTCTAAATTCAATTTTGATTGGCGTGCCCATAATTTTTAGTGCTTTACGGTAGTAGTTCATCAGGTAGCGTTTATAGCTATCAGGTAAATCATGTACTTGGTTACCGTGGATCACAATACGTGGCGGATTATAACCACCTGCATGGGCATATTTAAGCTTCACACGACGACCACGAACAAGCGGAGGCTGGTGATCGGCTTGTGCCATATCCATGATACGACGTAGCATAGCGGTGCTGATACGTTTAGTTGCTGAGGCATAAGCTTCGTCAATTGACTCAAATAAATGGCCAACCCCCGTACCATGCAAAGCAGAGATAAAGTGTAAGCGTGCGAAGTCAATAAAGCCTAAACGACGATCAAGCTCAGATTTGATACGGTCTTTGACGTAGTCATCCAGACCATCCCATTTATTCACGGCAATAACCAGTGAACGACCAGAGTTTAAAGCAAAGCCAAGTAAGCTTAAATCTTGATCAGAAATACCGTCACGCGCATCAACAACCAATAACACGACGTTACAATCTTCGATTGCTTGTAGTGTTTTGATCACTGAGAACTTTTCAACGACATCACTTACTTTTTTACGTTTACGAACACCAGCGGTATCGATTAATACGTACTCTTTTTCATTGCGCGTCATTGGAATGTAAATAGAGTCGCGTGTTGTGCCTGGCATATCATAAACAATAACCCGCTCTTCGCCCAATATACGGTTAGTTAGCGTTGACTTACCAACATTAGGGCGACCAATGATAGCCAATTTCACTGGCTTATCAGCAAACGCTTCTTGCTCAATCTCTTCGCCATCTTCAGCGTATAAATCTACAAGTTCTTCGTCATCACCAGTGCCATCATCATTTAATGCTGATAACTCAGCGATCACGGGCTGCAAAGTTTGCTCAAGTAACAAAGTGATACCGCGGCCATGTGCTGCAGCAATATGGTGTACTTCGCCTAACGATAATTGATAAAACTCAGCGCAGTTTGAATCGGCATCAATACCATCGGTTTTGTTGGCAACAACAAAGCTTTTCTTCTCTTGTTTGCGTAAATGGTTTGCAATGGCTTGATCAGCCACCGTCATACCTACGCGCGCATCAACTAAGAATAATACGATGTCAGCTTCTTCAATCGCGAGTAGCGATTGATCAGCCATCTCGATTTCAATGCCTTTTTCTGAGCCATCGATACCACCCGTGTCTACCACGATAAATTCATAGCCATCGTAATTAGCTTGGCCATATTTTCTATCTCGTGTAAGGCCCGGGAAATCGGCAACGAGTGCGTCACGAGTACGTGTTAAACGGTTAAATAATGTGGATTTGCCCACATTGGGTCGCCCAACTAGAGCGATCACGGGAAGCATAAACTACCTCTTAAAAAAACAACAAAGGCTTCGCAGTGCGAAGCCTTAAAAAAATACATTTAGTATTAGTAAGTTAGTTCGGAATTTTTACCGCACTTACTTCACCATCTCGGGTGTATAAAATCAGTTTGTCGTCCGCAACAACTGGCTCAACAAAGAAACCTGAACTGTCGAAGTCTTCACGCGATACAAGCTCGCCTGACTCTTTATTTAGCCAATGTAAGTAACCTTCTTGGTCGCCTAATGCTAAATAATTTCCTGCTACCGCAGGCCCTGTTAAATACCAACCACGAAGGGCCGGTTGACTCCAGCGTTCAATGCCAGAGCTTTTATCAAGTGCATATACAACGCCGTCACTATCTACTACATAGATAGTTTGTCCATCCATAGACATCTCACGGTAACTGCTGTATTCACGTTTCCATACAACGTTACCTGAGCGAATATCAACAGCGGCTAAATTACCATTATAGGCAATAGCATACGCGTAAGGTCCGCTGATCAGTGGTTGTGTGTCAACATCAACTAGGCGTTCAAACTCTGATGAGCCTTTTGCTGTCGCTATTTCAGAACTCCATGCCGAGTAACCGCTTTCAGAAATAAATACACTTAGTTTGCCTGTTTCAAGGCCAACTAATACACCACCGTTAGCAACGGTTGGTGAGCTTTGCCCACGTAATGTTAGTGCTGGTACTTCTTGCTCATGACTCCAGCGCTCTTCGCCAGTATCAGGGTGTAGGGCAAGTAATTTACCAGAACCTAAATTAACAAAAATAAGGCCATCGCCTGCCGCTGGTTTAGATAATACTTCACCAGGGACTGTTTTACGCCAAACAATTTCACCTGTTTCACGGTCAAGCGCTGTTAAATAGCCGTGCTCAGAGCCGATAAATATTTTGCCATAAGCTTGTAAAATACCACCAGAGAGTTTTGCACTGATGTCACTTTCCCATGGCCAAAATGTTGTATTTTCACGTACGTCAGTTTGCCAAATAGTATCACCATTAACCAGTGATAGAGCTTCGACTTCACCTTCACGGTTTGCTACAAAAACACGATCATTGTAAACGGCTGGCGTAAGACGAGAAAAATAATGTTCTACACCATCGCCAATACTTTCTTGCCACACTACGTCGGTTTCAAATTGATTAACGATTTCAGGTAATACGAGTTCTTCTTCGTCATCGCTAGATGAGCAACCCATTAGGGTAGCCATACATAAAGCGATACTTGCTGCTGTTAATTTTTTCATGGTAACCCCTTTATGCCGCTGGGCTAGTTACTGCCAAGTCATCAAGTTTGATTTGCAATAATGGGTTATTCTCAAGGCCACCTGCATCTGCGGCACTTTGATACGCCGTACGAGCTTGCTCTTGTTTACCTTGAGCTGTGTAAACATCACCTTGTAACTCAGCCACTGCAGCTGCAAATGCAGGCGATAGTGTGGTATTTAATGTTGTTAATGCTTGGTCATATTGCTGTTGTGCAATTTGAACTCGTGCTAAACGTGTCGTCGCAGTTGCTTTTAAGTCGCTATTAGCAACGTTGCTGATAATCCAGTTTAATTTTTCGCTGGCAACATCTAATTTATCTTGTTCAACGGCTTCTTTTGCAGCAACAAAAGCGGCAAGTACGCTGTAGTTAGTATCTTTATTATCAGCGATAAACTGATCAGCAGCACCAAGAACTTCGCCACCTTCAACTAGTTGAGTGTAGGCATCTGATGCGGATTCAGCCGTGGTTAGTTGATTCTGGTTATAGGCTTTCCAGCCATACAAACCACCTAAACCAACAATTACGCCAAGCGCAAGTGATAGGCCATTTTCACGGAAAAAGCGCTTAATTGCTTCAGCTTGTTGTTCTTCTGTTGAATAAATATCCATTCTTACCTCTTATACTATTTAGCTTTGCACAAGCTCAGCTAACAGCGTTTTAATTTGTTCTAATTCTAATGTGACTTGCTCTTTACGTTCTCGTAAATATTTAACAGTCACAACGCCTTGTTCTAATTCGTCATCGCCAATGATCAGTGCAACCACTGCATCACTTTTATCGGCACGTTTTAATTGCTTTTTAAAGTTACCACCACCTGCGTGAACCATAACTCGCAGGCCAGGTACTTCAGCACGTAATTTAGCCGCAATAAGTGGCGCTTGAATACTTGCTTTATCGCCCATTGCCGCCAAATATACATCAGCATTACGGCGAATGTCACCAACACATTCTAAAGCTTGTAACAATAGTACTAAACGCTCAAGTCCCATAGCAAAGCCCACAGCAGGAGTGGCTTTACCGCCAAGCTGTTCAACTAAACCATCGTAACGCCCACCGGCACATACAGTACCTTGTGCACCTAGGCTGTCTGTTACCCACTCAAAAACAGTGCGGTTATAGTAATCAAGGCCGCGTACGAGCTTTTCATTAACCGTGTATATGACGCCAGCTGCGTCTAAACGTTCACATAAATTTTCAAAATGTGCTTTTGATTCAGCATCTAAGTGCTCAGACAGTTTAGGCGCATCAGTTAAGATGGCTTGTACGTCTGGGTTTTTACTATCAAGTACACGCAAAGGGTTTGAATGCATACGACGTTTTGAGTCTTCATCGAGTACATCAATATGTTGCTCTAAATAAGCAACTAATGCATCACGGTAATCAGCGCGCGCTTCATTCGAACCTAAAGAATTAAGCTCTAAACGAACGTGTTCATTAATACCAAATGCTTGCCATAATTGTGCAGTTAGTAATATCACTTCTGCATCAATATCAGCACTGGCAATACCAAACGTTTCTAAACCAAACTGATGAAATTGACGATAACGGCCTTTTTGCGGACGCTCATGACGAAACATTGGGCCCATATACCAAAGGCGTTGCTCTTGGTTATACAGTAAACCGTTTTGGTTACCTGCACGAACACACACTGCTGTACCTTCAGGGCGCAAGGTTAGTAAGTCGCCATTACGATCTGCAAAGGTATACATTTCTTTTTCTACAATATCGGTTACTTCACCAATAGAGCGCTTAAAAAGATCGGTTGATTCTACAATTGGAAAACGAATTTCTTGATAACCGAACGATGCTACCGTCTCGCGTAAAATGTTTTCTACTTTCTGCCAAACTTGTGTATCGCCCGGCAGACAATCGTTCATACCGCGAACTGCCTGAATTTGTTTTGCCACTGATAAATCCTAAAAACTGTTTTTGTGTAATAAATAAAAGACTACACAACAAGAATGCTAAAAATTGACCCGCCATTATAGCTGGCATGCGTGCGGCAAACCACCCAGTTTGCCGACTATATTGACTTTATTCGACGATTTTTATGTCAATTGGGGTCTGTTTTTCTTTTTCGGCGATAAAGTCACGTACATAACCTTCGAGCTGATCAACAATATTGTTGTTATCAATGCGGGCTTTTTGGCGCTCACCATTGATATAAAGGCCTGAACGGCGGTTTGCACCGGCTAAACCAATGTCACTGACAAGTGCTTCACCTGGGCCATTTACTACGCAACCAATGACCGACACCGACACCGGCTCGATGATATCTTCCAAGCGTTCTTCAAGTGCATTCATGGTGCTAACCACATCAAACTCTTGGCGAGAACAGCTTGGGCACGCAATAAAATTAATCCCACGAGAACGAATTCGTAATGATTTTAGAATATCAAAACCGACTTTGATTTCTTGCACAGGATCAGCCGCCAAGGAGACACGTAAAGTATCGCCAATGCCCTCGGCAAGTAACATACCTAAGCCAACTGCAGACTTAACTGAGCCAGAACGCATGCCGCCAGCTTCTGTAATACCAAGATGTAAAGGTTGGTCAATTTCTTTCGCGAGCAGGCGGTATGCGCCAACCGCTAAAAATACGTCAGAGGCCTTTACTGATATTTTAAATTGGTCGAAATCGAGGCGGCGCAAAATATTCACATGGCGCATGGCTGATTCAAGCAAAGCCTCTGGTGTAGGCTCGCCATATTTTTCTTGCAAATCGCGCTCTAACGAGCCGCCATTAACACCAATACGAATGGGAATATTGTGCTCACGAGCAGAGTCAACGACCGCACGAATACGTTCTTCGCTGCCGATATTGCCCGGATTAATACGCAGGCAATCTACACCATATTTCGCTACTTTGAGCGCAATACGGTAGTCAAAATGAATGTCTGCGACAAGCGGGATAGTTACTTGCTCTTTTATACTTCTAAATGCGTCGGCCGCATCCATGGTTGGCACAGATACGCGCACAATATCTGCGCCTGCATCTTGAATTGCCTGAATTTGTGCAACGGTTGCATCAACATCCATAGTATCGGTGTTGGTCATTGACTGCACGGCAATCGGGGCACCATCACCTATAGGTACATTACCTACATTTATACGCGTTGACTTTCTGCGTTTGATTGGAGATTCTGAAAACATAGCGACTACTCTGCTAGTGGTAAATTAAATTTGGCTAAACGGTTTTGTGGAAAATGTGATATATCAATAGCATCACCGTCTAATGTGATATCAATAACTTGGTGTTTGCCCAAGACGACAGAAAAAGGTGGTTTTCCTGATACCGTCATCACATAACCTGCTTTTTTCACACCAAAGGCGACTTTATCGCCTTCACCGTCGTGTATTTCTACCCAACTCTCTTGATTAAAGCGCATAACAATTGTGCTTAAAGCGTTTTCTTTATCAGCTGTCGCTGTTTGCGTCGCTTTGCTACTTGGAAACGATACTTGTGATGCCGAAAGTCTCATTTGTTCTATTTTAGTGCGTTTTTCGTCATCTGGTAAAACGCTGCCATCATTAGCGTCATCGGCTGTAAAATCAGCATTGGTAATATCACGTTCTTTAAGTTCAGTTGTGTTTTTTGGTACTTGGTTTTCTTCATCACTACCGAGTGTATTATTTAATAATGGTGTAACCACTGACTCTTTGATGGGAGTGGCATTTTGCCACCACCAAAGTGCAGAAGAACCAATAACAATGGCTAAAATTGCATAGCTAACCAGCATTAGACGGCTATCGTTTGCTTCTTTTTCTGTGCGTTTTGAAAAACTTTGCATATTGCTTTTTTTAAGCACTTCGGGTTGTTCAGGAAACAAATTCATCACTGCTGTTTTATCTAAATTAAATTCACGGCAGTAGCTTTTTGCATACCCTTTAGTAAAGGTTGCAGGGCCAAGAAGAAGATGGTCGTCGTTTTCCAAGTGCTGCAATTGCAATACGGATAATTTTAATTTATTTGCTAGCTCTTCACGGCTAACATTGGCCTGCTCTCGGGCATTTTTTAAAGTCTGACCAAGAGTGATCGGCGTTGATTCAGTATTTTCATCATTCATAAAGCGTATGATTCAGGATCCACTAGTAACAGTCTATGCCCAGGTTTAAGTGCAACATCCGGGCTTAATTTATTCCATCGCATTAACTGATCAATTAATAAACGACGCTCAGTGGCAATACTGTATAAGGTATCACCAGTGTTAATTTTGTAATAAATATTGGGGTCATTGAGGTAAATATTAGTCCCATTGGCCACCCGATCAGATTCTCTTAGACCATTCCATTGGAGTAACTTTTGTAGTTTAACATTGTATCGTACAGAAATGCTAAATAGGTTTTCACCATCTTGTAGAACATGGTAAGGAGTTGTTAGTTGGGGGACGCGAGAGTTGAGCATAGGTGCTTGATTGTATTGCTCAGTGCCAGAGAAGCGTACTTCAGGTTGATTGCTATAACGTTCATTTTGCCCTGCAAATACAGCTTCATTACGCTGCGGTTGATAAAATACCACCTTTTCATCTTCACTCAATTCACTTGAAAACTGAACTTGGTTGGTTGGTGCAGCTTGGCTTGAGTTGTTGTTCGTGTTGTTGTTATTGGTACTGGGTGCGCCAAAAGAAACAATTTTAATGCCATCTTTAGAGGGCGTTTCTTTTTTTGTAACAGGCTTGGTATCGACACTTACAACAGTAGGGACATTTTTATTTACTACTGGCTGTGTTATTTGTTGATTAGCGGCTAAATGCACCGTTGGCACCGCTAATGTTGGCTCAGGTGCTTTCTCAACAATCACGTCTGGTATTATTACAGAACTAGCTGTGTGTTCTATTGGCGTATCAGGTGTCTCATTTTTGTCTGGTGTTAAGGCTAATGCAAACATGACAGCAGCGGCATCATTATTTTTTTGTACTTGTTTAACAACCTGCGTTGGTGGCGTCACTATTGCAGGCTGCTCTTCGGTTACATTGGTTTCTATAATCGCCAATGCTGCTAGTACAGCACCTGTATCAACTGGAGGGCTGCTAATATTAACCGGTTGCTTGGTAATTGTTTCAGTAGACTGCAGCTCAACTTCCGTAACAGGCTCGGCCTTTGTGGGCTCTGCAGGCACAGTTAATAAAGCAGAATTTAAGTCATTAGAACTTGCTCGTACAACGTCATTTTTTTGCGTTGTTACAGAGTCAATACTTGTTGGCTTATTGATTGCCTGCGCCGCTGTGGTTTTTGGCGGCGCTTTTTTCTTTTTTACAATGCGCATTTTTGGCGCTGAGTTAAAAGTGCCACTTGGGCTATTTTCTTTTAACTCGTCTAATTTTGCTTGTCGATATTGTAAGCGCAATATTTCAAATTCACTGTGTTTGATTCGTTGTTCACGAATAAGCACCGCTTCATTTGTTGTAGGGTAGGTTTGCAGTATCGTTGCGGCAGTGGTTTCAGCTTTTTCGATATGCCCCATACGTTGTTCTATCAAATAACTTAAAAACAACGATCGAGACGATATTTGCCCTGAATTTTCATAACGTTCAAGGAGTGCTTGTGCTTTATGTAAGTCACTTTTGGCATAATATAAAGCAGCTAAACTAATGAGTGACGATGCACGCATTGAACTATGTTTTATCGCTGATATGAAATACTTCTCGGCATTATCAAAATCGTCAAATTCGATTGCACATAATGCTAAGTTTTCATAACTTTCAGCAACCCGAATATAGCTCGGGATCGAAATTGCTTTAAGTAATTGCTCTGTGGCGCGGTCATATTCATCAATGCCACACAAAAATACACCATAGTTATTACGTGTATTTGGATCATCAGGGTTTATTTCAAGTGCTTTTTGGTAGGATTTATCAGCAAGTATATTCTCACCGACTTGCTGGTAGTAATAAGCAAATGAATAGTGTACTTCGGGTAAGTTTGGCGCGAAAGATGCGGCTCGCTCGAGGTTATACTTTGCTTGTGAATTATTACCAGTATTTAAATATTGAAGAGCAAGAGCGATACGCGTGCGTGCTGCACCGACATTGTTGATTTTATTTTCGACAACGGGTTTGTCATTGCCATCATAACTATTCTCAGTCACACAGCCTGTTAGAGCAAGTACGCTGACAGTTAAAGCAAGTAAGGATCGCATTTCCTAATCTCTTTATTATTATCCATATATTGTGCCTATCTTACCTAAAAGCACTCGTGTTGCATCAATTATTTACTCAACACAGGTGCTTTTGGTTTTTTAGATAAGTTAAGCTTGGTGAATATTCACCGAAATAGCATTATCGTCACGCATTTTCTTTTTCGCTAAACGTTTAGTACGGTCAACAACATCACCCACTAATTGGCCGCAGGCTGCATCAATGTCGTCACCACGAGTACGACGGACAATACAGGTAATACCCGCTGCTTGTAACACTTTTGAAAAGCGATCAATACGGCTATTACTTGAGCGTGTATATTCGTTACCCGGGAATGGGTTAAACGGAATAAGGTTCACTTTAGACGGGGTGCCTTTTAGCGTTTTAACTAACTCATGAGCTTGATCTGTGCTGTCATTAATACCGTTTAGCATTACATACTCAATGGTTACGTCTTTATTAGCTTTAGATCCATCAATGTAACGACGACATGCAGCTAAAAACTCTTCAATCGGGTATTTTTTATTGATTGGCACTAAAATATCACGCAACGCGTTATCAGGCGCATGCAGAGAAATTGCCAATGCAACGTCGATTTTTTCTTTTAATAAATCAAGTGCAGGTACAACACCAGACGTACTTAACGTAACGCGGCGCTTAGATAAACCAAAGCCCCAATCGTCCATCATTAATTCCATTGCTGGCACAACGTTTTTAAGATTAAGTAATGGCTCACCCATACCCATCATTACGACGTTAGTGACAGGGCGTTTTTCACTATGACCATCAAGGCCAATATCTTTAGCAACGCGCCAAACTTGGCCAATGATCTCAGATACTTTTAAGTTACGGTTAAAGCCTTGTTGTGCAGTAGAGCAGAACGTACATTCAAGCGCACAACCTACCTGTGAAGATACACATAAAGTTGCGCGTTCTTTTTCAGGGATCCAAACAGCTTCAACTTCTTGGCCGCCTTCAAGTATAAGCGCATACTTAATCGTGCCGTCACTAGCTTGCTGGCGTACAGTGATCTCAGGTGCAACAATTTCGCATTCAGCTTTAAGTTTTTCTTTTAGCTTTTTGTTTACGTTGCTCATGTCGTCAAAGTTATCAACGCCAAAATGATAAATCCATTTCATCACCTGGTCACTACGAAACGGTTTTTCACCGAACGATGCAAATAGTTCGCGCATTGCTTCTCGGTTTAAATCTAATAAATTAATCTTTTTTTGCTCGGTGGTCATGAAACAACCTTAATCAGTGACGGTGGTGATAAAAATTTACAAGGGCGAATTGTACACAATTCACACACTTTAATCATTAAGTAAAACATCATAAATAGAGTGTTTAATACTTTACATAATGACTAAAAAAGGGCTCGAAAGCCCTTTTCATACTTTGCATCACAGGGTTAGCTGTGAAACTCGAATTAACGAGTACGTGGGCAAAGCTCTTCGTCAGCGAAGAAATACGCGATTTCGCGAGCAGCAGATTCAACAGCATCAGAACCGTGAACAGCATTTTCGTCGATGCTATCAGCGTAGTCTGCACGTAAAGTGCCAGCTAGTGCTTCAGCAGGGTTAGTAGCACCCATGATTTCGCGATTTTTAAGAACAGCGTTTTCGCCTTCAAGAACTGTAACCATTACTGGACCAGATGTCATGAAAGATACTAAAGCACCAAAGAAAGGACGCTCGCTGTGCTCTGCGTAGAAACCTTCAGCTTTCTCTTGTGAAAGATGAACCATTTTAGCTGCAACGATTTTAAGGCCAGCAGATTCGAAACGGTTGTAGATAGCGCCAATGTGGTTTTTTGCAACTGCATCAGGTTTTACGATTGAGAAAGTACGCTCTAAAGCCATCTTTATGCTCCAATAATTTTAAGTAAAAGTGTGAATATTAACGGGCGCGAATTATACGCGCTTTAGGAGGTAATGCCTAGTATTATTAAAAACGAGCAAAATGACAATTAGACCGTTTCAAAGAATAGGAGGAAAATGATTTTAGTTTTCTAGGTTGATTTTGATGACGTTTTGTTAATTATTGTTACCTTTTGTGTTGCTTTGTTAATTTTAAGGTGAGTTGTTGCTGGGGGTGAAAATGTACTGTAAGTTTAGCCGTTTTATAGGATTTTTTTCTTACACCAAGGAGATAATAAAAATGAAAAAGTTATTAGTGATTGCGCTGTTAGCCAGCTTTATTACAGCGTGTGGTTCAGACAAGGAGGCTGCATTAGAATGCCCGCCTACAGCGATTGCAATTGATATAAATGACATTAAATTAGCGGTTAATAATGGCCAGTACCAAGCGAATACTTTAATTTCCTACGACAAAATCAACGTATCATTTGAAGCCTCAGGCACCAATGTTTACAGTGCCGGTAACGAATTCGATGAAAACAAAACGTATGCTGAAAATTGCGTAACCTTGCCTGTTGTTATCCCGGCTAATAATAAATTAACCAAGCTTAATGTTTATTCGTCCGCTGACTTTAGTGCTGACTTAACAGCTGGCAGCAGTTTAAACGATGTGTTTAGTGTCATTGAATTTAATATTGAGAACAGCCAAGAAGCGGTTACAGTTACAAAAGTGGAAGAGTTACTGCCCATTATGATGCAAAGGTACTTTAATTTTACACTAAATACAGCGCCTGAATTTGAAAGCAGCCATGTGTTTTATATCGAAATTAGCTTAGACAACGGTAAGCAGTTTTTACTAGAGACCCCTGAGGTTTTACTTTCTAACTAACTGGCACACCTCACTGTATGGTTAACATCTCAGCTGTAAAGGCTCACTTGCTATTGCAGCTGAGATAATTTAAAAAAGAATAAGACGGGTTTGATTGATTCTGATCAACATAAAGCTACCTTAAACGCCATACACTCTCGCGCTTCATTTAATCTCAATTTTCATGCAACTGATTTGCACTCAGTTCGATGTATGGAGCGCGCATGCCGTCAGCTATTTCTACCCCTAATTCATCTACCCCAGATCTTTTTGTGCCTGAGTTGCTATCGCCAGCAGGCAGTTTAAAAAATATGCGTTACGCATTCGCCTACGGTGCAGATGCCGTGTATGCGGGGCAGCCTCGTTACAGTTTACGGGTGCGAAATAATGAATTTGATCTCGATACCCTTAAAACAGGCATTAACGAAGCTCACGCACAAGGTAAAAAGTTTTATGTGGTATCAAACATCGCGCCGCACAACGCTAAAGTTAACTCTTACCTGCGTGATATTGAACCTGTGATAGCTATGAAACCGGATGCGTTGATCATGTCAGATCCTGGTTTAATCATGCTAGTTCGTGACAAGTGGCCCGATATGCCCATTCATCTATCGGTACAAGCGAATGCGGTAAACTTCGCAAGCGTTAAGTTTTGGGCAAAGCAGGGCATAGAACGCGTTATTTTATCGCGCGAATTATCACTTGAAGAAATCAGCGAAATTCGCACACTGTGCCCAGAAACAGAGCTCGAAGTATTTGTACATGGCGCACTATGTATGGCGTATTCAGGGCGTTGCTTGCTCTCGGGTTACATAAACAAGCGGGATCCTAACCAAGGTACTTGCACTAATGCATGTCGTTGGGAGTACGACGTAAAGCCCGGCACTGAGAACGAAACCGGTGAGATGGTACATAAAATTGATCCGAAAGATGTGATCCCGACACTTGGCGAAGGCGCACCGAGCGACGACATTGTGATGCTTGAAGAGCAAGGCCGCCCTGGTGAATATATGCCCGCGTTTGAGGACGAGCACGGCACTTACATCATGAATTCAAAAGATTTACGCGCTGTACAATACGTTGAACAATTAACAAAAATGGGCGTGCACAGCTTAAAAATAGAAGGGCGTACTAAATCATTTTATTACGTAGCCCGCACCGCACAAGTGTACCGCAAAGCCATTGATGATGCCGTGGCAGGTAAACCCTTTGATGCCAACCTATTTAAAACACTTGAGAGTCTAGCACATCGAGGGTATACCGAAGGCTTTTTAAAACGCCACGCTCACCAAGACTACCAAAACTACGAATACGGCCATTCAGTGTCAGACAAACAACAGTTTGTTGGCGAAGTGCTTGGTCGAGATGAGCACGGGTTAGTGCAGATTGATGTGAAGAATAAGTTTTGCGTGGGCCACTCACTGGAGCTAATGACCCCGCTGGGTAACTTTAACTTTACACTGCAAGCGATGCAGAATAAAAAAGGTGAGGCAATTACTGATGCAAAAGGCTCTGGCCACATCGTTAGTATCCTATTACCTGAAAGCATAAACTTAGAGCACGCCATTTTAATGCGCAATCTTGATGAAAACCAAGATACTCGCAATCCGTTTAAAAAAGCCGTGGTTGGTGGCTAAATCATGGCTTTACTAATAAATAATAAATGCATTAACTGCGACATGTGCGATCCAGAGTGCCCTAACGAAGCCATTTACATGGGCGCTAAAATTTACCAAATCGATCCTGCAAAATGCACCGAATGCGTAGGCCACTACGACAAGCCAACTTGTGTGAGCGTGTGCCCAATTGACTGCATAAAGCCCGATCCAGTCCACCGAGAAAGTGTGGATGAACTGGCCGAAAAGTATGTCAGGCTAACGGGGTAATCAAAACGACTGATTGATACAAGCAATCCAACCGACATAACCTTTGCCCGCTAATCTTTATTTGTTATTATCTTGCTTAACAAGAACAATGGATTAGCCATTTAGCCTTAAGCTAACAAGGCTGGCAAAGGAATACGATGTCGTTACCCGATTACCAATCTTTCATGACTCCTCTTTTAGAATGTTTAGCCAATGGGAAAACGGTTAAATTGCGTGATATTGACGCCGACGTTTATCATAAAATTGGGCTATCAACTGAACAACTAAAATTACGTATACCCAACGGTAAGCAAACCTATGCCTATCATCGCTTGGGGTGGGCTAAAACCTATTTGGTGCAAGCGGGTTTAATTGAGCAGCCTAAAAGAGCCTTTTGTAACATTACACAAAAAGGTTTATCAGCATTAGCAACGGGCGAACTAATCAATAACCAGTACTTAAGCCAATACCCTGAGTTTTTAGACTTTAAAACCCGCACTAAAGACACTAGCGACTCACTAGATGAAAACACTACCAGCTTAGTAAATAGCAACTCACACAAAACACCAGAAGAGCTTATAGAAGCCGCAGTAGATACACTCAATACTAACTTGAGCGACGAAATACTACAGGCAGTGCTTTCGGCCTCACCTGCGTTTTTTGAAAACCTTGTAGTCGATTTAATGCTAGCTATGGGTTACGGCGGATCACGTAAAGATGCAGGTCAAGCTACGCAGTATACTCAAGACGGTGGCATTGATGGCGTAATAAAAGAAGATAAACTCGGCCTTGAAATGATATATTTACAGGCTAAGCGCTATACCAATAAAACAGTGGGTAGACCAGACATACAAGCCTTTGCGGGTGCGCTTGATATGCACCGCGCTAAAAAGGGTGTATTCATTACCACCAGCGGCTTTAGTAAAGATGCATTGGAATATGTAGGCTTAATAGAAAAGCGCATAGTGCTGGTAGATGGTAAACAACTTACAGAGCAAATGCTTACTCATAACTTAGGCGTTAGCACTAAACAAGTATTTGAAGTAAAAGCGTTAGATAGCGACTATTTTATTGAAGATTAATAAGTACGCTCGGCGTGCTAGTAGAAGCCTCTACGCGACCAATTAAGAGAACACACAACAATGGTTCAACAACACCAACAAGAATTAAAAAAGCAGCTTTGGAATATTGCTAACAGTTTACGTGGCAACATGTCTGCTGATGACTTCCGCGATTACATACTTGGGCTTATTTTTTATAAATACCTGTCTGATAAGCTTAACACTTATGCCGATCAGCTACTGAGTGAAGACGGTATTGTATTTGCTAAAATTGACGAAACAACAGCAGAAGGCCAAGAGTATTTAGAGGCAGTGCAAGAAGAGGCACTTGATAAGTTAGGCTACTTTTTAAAGCCAGCAGAGCTTTTTCATGTGCTTGCTGAGCGCGGTGCTAACGATAAGTTTATTTTAGACGATGTAACCAATGTACTTAACCATATTGAACAAAGCACCATGGGCGCAGATAGCGCCGATGATTTTAATGGTTTGTTTGACGAGCTAGATTTAACCTCTAACAAGTTAGGTAAAACACCGGATTCGCGAAACAAGTTAATAGCCAAAGTATTAGAGCACCTTGATAACATCGACTTTCACTTAGAAAGTAGCGAAATTGACATACTTGGCGACGCTTACGAATACCTTATTGGCATGTTTGCCAGTGGCGCGGGTAAAAAAGCAGGCGAGTTTTATACGCCGCAAATGGTGTCAAAGTTACTGGCAAAATTAGTAACCTTAAATAACCCGCATATTAAATCGGTTTACGACCCGACCTGTGGCTCGGGCTCATTGTTGTTACGTGTTGCTAAAGAGACTAATAACCCTGATTTAAAATTTTACGGCCAAGAGCAAAACCCAAGTACCTATAACCTAGCGCGTATGAACATGATTATGCACGACGTGCATTACACCAAATTCGACATTCAAAACGACGATACGTTAGAAGTTCCCGCGCACCTTGAACAACGCTTTAGCGCCGTAGTCGCTAACCCACCATTTTCGGCTGACTGGTCTGCCAACCCGCTACACATGAATAACGAACGCTTTGCCGATTACGGTAAGCTAGCACCAAAAGGTAAAGCTGACTTTGCTTTTGTGCAGCACATGATCCACCAGCTTGACGACAACGGCACTATGGCGGTGGTGTTACCGCATGGTGTGCTGTTTCGTGGTGCTGCCGAAGGGCATATACGCAAACACCTTATTAAAGAAAAAAACTACCTTGATATGGTAATAGGCTTACCTGCTAATATATTTTTTGGCACGTCTATTCCTACCTGTGTACTTGTACTTAATAAACATCGTAACGCCGACGACAACGTATTGTTTATAGATGCCAGTAATCATTTTGAAAAAGGCACTAACAACAACGTAATGAGTGAGGAAGACTTACAACGTATTTTAAATGCCGTTAGCAAACGCGGTTTCATTGATAAATATGCCTTTACCGCAACACAAGCAGATTTAGCAGAGAACGACTACAACCTGAATATTCCGCGTTATGTAGATACCTTTGAAGATGAAGAGGTTGTTGATTTGAGTGAAGTTACAAAGCAGTTGATCGCAAATGATAAAGCAATGCTTGAAACAGATAAAACAATCGCTGATTTTTGCGATGAGTTAGGGATTGATAGTCCGTTTGAGGTGTGTGAATGATACCTGCATTAAGGTTTAGCAAATTTAAATCTGAGTATTTACCTAAAACTATTGATGAAATCGCAAAAGTTACTTCCGGCGGCACACCTAGTAGGGCGAAAGCTGATTATTGGAATGGTCATATTCCTTGGGTCACAACTTCACAAATAAATTTTAAGGATATTACTGTTGCAGATGAGTACATTACAGATTTAGGCTTAAAAAAGAGTTCTGCAAAATTATTTCCAAAGGGAACCATACTACTTGCATTATATGGACAGGGGATAACCAGAGGTAGAGTCTCAGTTTTAGAAATAGAAGCTACAACGAACCAAGCATGTGCGGCTATTATTTTGGAGTCAGAAGATGTAAATACAAGATTCACTTTTTACTATTTACAATCTAAGTATGAAGACATCCGAAACCTAGCGAATAATGGTGGGCAAAAAAATCTAAGCGGTGGGTTAGTTAAATGCCTCCCAGTGGTTTTACCTTCAGATGTTATGGAACAAACTAAGGTTGCTGACTTCCTAACCTCTGTAGATACTAAAATCAGCCAGTTAACTGAAAAGCGTCGCTTATTAAAAGACTATAAAAAAGGTGTAATGCAACAAATTTTCAGCCAACAAATCCGCTTTAAAGACGATGATGGAAAAGTTTTTCCTGATTGGAATATGCATAAGTTGATTGATATTGCTGAACCAATAAAACGTAAGGCAGATAGAGTAATTGATAATGTAATGACTATCTCTGCAGGTAAGGGGTTTCTTCATCAAAATGATAGGTTTAGCCAAGTTATTGCAGGTACTAGCTTAAATAAATATATCCATTTAAAACGAGGGGAGTTTGCATATAATCGTGGCAACTCTAAAAGTTATACCTATGGCTGTATTTATAGGTTAGAGGCTGAGGAGGCATTAATTCCTTTTGTATACCGAAGCTTTAAATTATCTAAAGGTGTAGAAGGTTTTTTTGCTCAACTGTTTACGATGAAATATTTGGATAAACAACTAAGAAGATTAATTTCATCATCTGCTCGTATGGATGGACTATTAAATATTGGTGAGAAAGACTTTTATCAGGTTAAAGTTCCTTTCCCATGTATAAAAGAACAACAAAAAATAGCGCGGTGCTTACAATCACTCGATAAAAAAATAGACGCTGTTAACGATCAAATAGAACAAACTAAGCTATTTAAAAAAGGCTTACTACAGCAAATGTTTGTGTGAGAAATAATGACTAATAAAATTAACGACAACTTAATTACGAATGTTATTGATATTCAAACTTTGCAAGAAAGCGTAGAGGTTGAGTGCAAGCTGGCTGGTGGCCGCGATGGCAGTGGCGCAGTGCCTAACGATATGTGGGAAACCTATAGCGCGTTTGCCAATACCCGTGGTGGCTTAATTTTATTGGGCATTAAAGAAAAAAAAGGCACGTTTACAGTTGAGGGTATAACAAACCCAGCGCCGCTAATTAAGAATATTTGGGATACGGTCAATAACCCGAATAAGGTGAGTGTTAATTTACTCAGCGAAAGCGACGTGCGGATTGAAACACTTGAAGGCAAGTCGGTTATTGCGATTACTGTACCTCGCGCCCCGCGCGAAAGCCGCCCTGTATTTATAAATGCGAACCCACTTAATGGCACCTATCAGCGTCGTTACGAGGCCGATCAAAAATGTTTGCCACCGGCAGTAAATAAAATGCTGGCAGAGCAAGAGGAAGTACGCGACAACCGAATTTTAGAGCATTTTACCCTTGACGACATAGACCCCGAAAGCCTGCGCATTTATAGGCAAATGTTTGTTGACACTAAACCACAACACCCTTTTTTAGAATTAAGCGACCAAGAGTTTTTACGCTCAATACGTGGCTGGCAAAAAGACCGCGCAACAGGTAAAGCGGGTTTAACCCTTGCAGGCTTAGTGATGTTTGGTAAGTGGGATGCGATTCAAGATGCATTGCCAAGTTTTGCACTTGATTATCAAGAAAAAGACGACAGCACGCACCGTTGGATAGACCGTATTTACACTGATGGCTCTTGGTCGGGCAATGCCTTTGATTTTTATCGTAAGGTGTATCGTAAGCTCACGGCAGATTTAAAAGTAGGTTTTAACTTAACTGATGACGGTCAACGGCAAGATACCACTCCTGCGCATGAGGCCATTCGTGAAGCACTCGTTAATACATTGGCACATGCAGAGTTTAATACCGAAAGTAATATTTTAATTGAAAAACACCCTGACTTTATCGGCTTTAGAAACGCAGGCTTAATGCGTATACCTGTGCATGAGGCTAAAGCGGGGGGTAACAGCCAGTGCCGAAACCCTGCTATTCATCAAATGTTTTTAAATATTGGTTTAAGCGAAAAAGCAGGCTCAGGTATTCCTAAAATATACAGTAACTGTAAAGCGCAAAACTGGCAGCCCCCACATTTATACGAAAAAGACGAGCTAAACCAAACCTTATTAGAGCTGCGTATGGTAAACATGGTATCGCCAGAGTTACACCAACGCCTTATTGAAACGTATGGTGAAGGTTATAACAAACTAAGCGAGCTGAAACGCACCATTTTAATGACCGCCATTACTGAGTCATGGTTTAACCACGAGCGTATTTGTTCACTCACCTCTGAGCATACAAGAGAAGTGACACTTGCGTTAAGCCAGTTAGTTAATGCAGGGTACTTAGAGTCGGCAGGCCAGCACCGAGGCAAGATATATCATTTAAAAGGGATAGAGGTGCCAACGCCAGACAACGAGGCAGGCAGAAACATTAGCTTTGTATTATCACCTAGTCCGGCAGAATCCCCCTTGATTGGTAGTAAAACAATTAATGAAGTGCCAGACTTAACCGAGCCAGTGCCGGAGTTAGTGCCGGAGCTTAACCCGCCAGTGCCGGAGTTAGTGCCGGAGCTCAATCCGTCAGTGCCGGAGTTCGATTTAAGTGCTTCTAACCTTTGGCTTGAACTCAAAGAAATAGCATCGCCTATTGCAAAAAACTCAGGACGTAAACAAAAGTCTGATGTAGAAAAAGCGATAATTGATTTATGCACTAAGTCTGCTCCTAATTGCTTAAGGCTTAGCGATATAGCGCAGTTGCTTAACATGAATACTGATACATTGAGAAAGCATTACTTACGTGAAATGGTCAAAGAGCAGGTATTGTTTTTGGCATACCCAACAATACCGAATCACCCTGAACAGGGTTATAAGTTACACAAAGATTAACAACAAAGCTGTGAATGTATTACACAAGGCGAGCACCAAGGAATTATAGGTATAAATGAATTATCAAAGTGAACAACAATTAGAAGATAACTTAATTGCACAGCTTAGCGAGCAAGGTTTTACGCGTATTGTTTTAAAAGACAATGTCGCACTTGAGGCCAATCTTAAACAGCAGCTTGAAAAAGTGAATAGCTGCACGTTAAGCGATACTGAGTTTACACAAATATTGGGTAAGCTTGGTAAAGGTAATATATTTGCAAAAGCCAAAATACTGCGTGACCAGCTTGATGTAACACTCGATAACGGCGACAGTAGGCACTTAACTTTATTGTTTGATGAGCCGCAGCTAAATAGCTTTCAGGTGGCGCAACAAATAACAGTAAAGGGCACATATACTAACCGATACGATGTAACGTTATTGGTTAATGGTTTACCGCTGGTGCAAATAGAATTAAAGCGCCGTGGTATTGAACTAAAAGAAGCGTTTAACCAGATTAAGCGTTATCAAAAGCATTCGTTTCATGCCAATCATGGTTTGTTTAACTACGTGCAGTTGTTTGTTATGTCTAATGGGGTTAATAGCCAGTACTTTTCTAACAACAGTGACATGTCGGCTAAGCAAACCTTTGACTGGACTGATAATGAAAATAATAAAATAAGCCAGTTACATGACTTTGCCGAAGCATTTTTAACGCCTTTGCATTTAACGCGTATGCTCACCAAGTATATTGTACTTAATGAAACAGGTAAGCACTTAATGGTGCTTAGGCCGTATCAGTTTTATGCAGTAGAGGCGATTGTAGAGCAAGTTAAAACTACAACCGATAATGGCTATATTTGGCATACAACGGGATCGGGTAAAACATTAACCTCGTTTAAAGCCGCGCAAATTATGACCTCGCGGAGTGAGGTTGATAAAGTAGTGTTTGTGGTAGACCGTAAAGATTTAGATTACCAAACTGCGCTTGAATTTAATGCGTTTGTAAAAGGCTCTGTAGACAGCACCGATAACACCAGTATGTTATTCCACCAGCTGTTAGATAAGCCAATGAAAGGCAAAAAGATCAACCAAAGCCGTAATACTAAGCTGGTGGTAACTACGCTGCAAAAGCTAAATAACGTGGTTACTAAGCAGCGCTATTTAAAAGAAATGCAAAGCCTGCAAGATAAGCGCATTGTGTTTATATTTGACGAGTGCCACCGCAGCCAATTTGGTGATACACATAAAAACATTACCGAATTTTTTAATAACGCGCAGTTGTTTGGTTTTACGGGCACGCCTATATTTGCCGACAACGCGGTTGCTAAAAACTCAGTTAAACGCACCACAAAAGATTTGTTTGGTGAATGCTTACACCCGTATGTAATTGTGGATGCGATACGTGACGCTAACGTGCTTAAGTTTGCTATTGAGTACGTTGGGCGTTATCAGTACAAAGATGGCTCTAATAACAATCTAGACATTGAAGTTGAAGACATCGACACCAAAGAGCTTTTAACCTCGCCTGCACGGTTAGATAAAATAACCGATTACATTATTGCCCAGCATAACCGTAAAACACATAGCCGCGAATATAACGCCATGTTTTGTGTATCAAGTGTAGCTGAGCTTATTCAGTACTATGAGCTATTTGCAACGAAAAAGTCACAGGGCAAACACAACCTTAAAATTGCCACCATATTTAGCTACGAGGCCAATGAAGAGGAAGAGTACGAATTAGGTAATGATGATGCGCAAATTAAAGAGGCATCAGCCAAGTATTTAAACGAAGGGCAAGCCGTTAAGCTGCATAGCCGCGATAAGTTAGACTCATTTATTAACGACTACAACGCAATGTTTGGTACAAGCTACTCCACCAAAGACAGTAAGTTATTTGAAGACTACTACAAAAATATATCTAAGCGCGTTAAAGCCAAAGAGATTGATATATTGCTGGTAGTGAATATGTTTTTAACAGGCTTTGATGCCCCTAAACTCAATACCTTATACGTTGATAAAAATCTTAAATACCATGGTTTAGTTCAGGCGTTTTCGCGCACTAACCGTTTACTGGGTGAGACTAAATCGCACGGTAACATAGTGTGCTTTAGAAACCTTAAAAAAGCTGCTGACACTGCCTTTACTTTATTCTCAAATAAGCAGCCAAAAGAGTTTATAGAAACCCCTTCATATAATGAGCTACTAGCCGATTTTAACGAAGCTTATGGCGCGCTAATCGCAATTACGCCTACCGTTGACTCAGTTGATGCTTTACCTGACGAAGAGGCTCAGGCGTTATTTGTGAGGCAGTTTCGCGAGCTTATGCGCTTAAAGAACATGTTAAGCAACTTTGCTGACTTTGATATGGACTCTACCGCGATGGGCGAGCAAGAGTTTCAGGATTATACGAGTAAGTATGCCGATCTTGGCAGGCAGTTGCGTGAGAATTCAAGTAAAGAAAAGGTATCGGTTTTAGATGACGTTGATTTTGAACTAGAGCTACTACACAGCGATATAGTAAACGTAACCTATATTTTGCAGTTATTACGCGAGTTACACGGTGAAGAAAGCACCGACGAAAAAGCCCGTAAACGCCAAGTAATAGCAAACCTGATAGCCACAGACCCAACCCTGTTAAGTAAAAAAGCACTCATAGATAAGTTTATGGACGAGCATTTACAAGGCATACCCGCCAGTGCTGACATTGATGAAGAGTTTGAGCTTTATTGGGAAAAAGAAAAACGCCTAGAGCTTGAGAAGTTTGCCCAAGAACAAAAGCTAAACCAAGCACGCCTAGAAAAGCTAGTAACCCGTTATGAGCTAAGTGACGAAATGCCACTTAGGGATGACTTTGCTGACGTGCTTGAAACCAAACCCAGCTTGCTACAGCGTAAAAAAGTACTGCCCATTATTACTGATAAATTTAAACGCTTTGTAGATACGTTTATGACAGGGTTTTAAATTCTTCCGCTGATATATACAATCACTAGGTTAATAGAAGTCATAGGTAATTTAAGTGAATAAATATAGAAAAAGTAATAGCTAACACCTTTGTTTTTTACTACCTGTAAATAAGGACTGATTGTGATATTTAATTTAAATGATATAAAGCAACGCGCGGCCAGTAAAACCTTTGATCTGGGTTGTGAGTTGTTTGCGTCAAACAGTGTGAGCAAGTTGCTTATTATTGATAACCAGGCCATGGCAACCGTGGCAGGGCAGTATAAATATAAAGTCACTTTAGAAAATAGTGAAAGCGGACAATGTTTGGCTAGCTGTACCTGCCCTGCAGGCGATTATCAAGAGATATGCAAACACGCCATTGCCGTGGCGCTCAAAGTAAATAGTTTATCCGCTGCTGAATTCGCTGATGCAAATGCTAATGATGAAACAGCGCAAGATAATGAGCGCAGTGAACTCATCGCGTGGTTTATGGATAAACCCACTACTGAACTGACCGATATAATCATGGCTTTTTTAGACGAGTCAGAGCATGAATACGACAAATGGGTACTTATGATGGCAAACGATAAACAGGCAATGGGCGCAGGTGAACTAAGCAAACTGATCACCAAGGCGTTGCCTAAAAAGCAAATATGGGGCTGGAGTGAAGTGCGAGGCTATTTTGCAGATGCAGACTCGCTGTTTGAATTGATATTTCCTGCGATAGAAAAACTGCCCGTTGATCAGCAATGGAAACTAAACCTTAAAGCCTTGGTACGTTTAAATACAGTGCTTGAGGGTATAGATGACTCGGGCGGCTTTCGCTATGAAATAGAGGGGCAGCTTAACCAAAACTTGAGCGAGCTTTTTAATCAACTACCTTGGTCTGATGAACAAAAAGCGCAGTGGATTTTTGAGCACTTTGCAGATTATAAATACGATGTATTCCCGAGTGTGCCGCATGACTTTGACATAACGCCTAGTGTAAATACCTTGTTTTTATCACAGTGTACAGCGGCAATAGAAAAACGACTGCAAACAGGCGTTGATTTTGATGATTGGAGACAAAAAAGCGCAGTTACCCGTCTTACCTCGGTATTGATAAAACAAGCGCAAGAACAGGATGATTGGCAAGAGCAACTGCGTTTAATTAAACTAACAGCCCATGATTCAGATGATTATTTAAAAATAGTGGCGCTTTGCAAAGCGCGTAATGACCTATTAGATGCCGAGTATTATTTAAAGCAAGCGTATCAACGTGCACACAAACCGCACGAACTGCTTGCATGTAAACGCGATGAGATAGAACTTCGCCTTGAATTGTCAGAGTTTAAAGCCGCATGGGCAATAGCGTGGCAGTTATTTGTTGATAACCCAAGTTTTAATGGCTTTAAAGATTTACAAACGCTACAACTAAAAATCGGCATCATTGATGCAGAGTTTACGCAAAAGGTAGAGCAATTATTACTTTCTTTGTCAGATAAAGCGGTTAAATCAAACCAAGGTGCTTATCGCTTTACTAATTATCCGAGTGAGTTACTGGATTTTTATATTGATCAAAACGACATTGCAAAAGCACGCTCATTAGCTGCAAAACATGAGGTTAAGTCGAGTCAATTAATTAAATTAGCCGATATAATTTTAATGCAATACCCACAAGAGTCGATTGATTTGTATCAAAAATCAATCAGCAACATCATTGGACAAACCAATAACAACGCCTACCGCGAAGCAACTAATCTATTAATTAAAATAGAAAAAAACTTAAAAGACACCAACGCTGACTGCACGCTATTGTATGACATGATTGGTACACTCGCTAAAAGCTTTAAACAAAAACGCAACATGATGAAGTTATTGCGAGAATACTTTCCTGAGTGTTTTTAATAATTAAATTTTACGTGCTTTTTTAACTAAGCGTTACGCCTACAGCTACGATACTAATCTAATTTTAAAACTTGGCATGGCGCGTAATAACCGACAGTGATGGAGCTCTAAATGGGCTGGTCAGCCCACTTTAAGGATGCTATGAGTTTCTAATCCCTGCTTATAAAACACATATAGATAAAGTTAGCCCTACAAAGGACAAATCGTTTATGACCATGCCTAGACCTGTACGAATATTCCATATTACTGCGATTGATAACTTGCCGGTGATTTGTCAGCACGAAGCATTGTGGAGTAAAACGAAGTCAACGGGATTAGGCATTACATACAATAATATTGCACATAAAGGCGCGCAAAGCACTCGTGCTAACAAATAGGTGATTAACCCTCCTGGTGGAAGTATTCATGATTATGTGCCTTTTTATTTTGCACCACGTTCACCAATGTTATCTGCAATTCATAATGGGCGAGTAGGGGGCTGTAAGTATAGTCAAACTGATATTATTTATTTTGAATTAACAATAGAGGGAGCCTATCGCTCAGGTATGCGTGAGTATATATTTTTTGATCGAAATGCGACTATTGCGTATAGCAAATCAAGTACGGACTTAAAACAATTACATACATTAATTGACTGGGAACTTCTAACAGAACAGCCTAGTTTAGATGGGTATTGTAAATTTTTTCATGCAGTGCCTACTAATCCTCGATATACACAAAGGCTAGAAAAACGTATGGCTGAGTTTTTGATAAAAGATCAAGCACCACTTAACTGGGGAGTACGAATTGGTGTAGCCAACCAAACAAAAGCGCAAGAAGTTAATGCTATTTTGAGGCGCTTTGCGTTAGACTTGCCAGTAGTTGTTATGCCAGCTTGGTATTTTTAAGAGTCATTTTGGGGCTGTATGAGTATTAAATCAGTAGAGGGCAATCTTTTACAACAGCAAAATGTTGATGCCATAGTCAATACCGTTAATTGTGTTGGCGTTATGGGTAAAGGTATTGCGTTACAGTTTAAAAAGAAATGGCCCAGTAACTACAAAGCTTATGCAACAGCCTGTAAAGCTGGAGACGTTGCCCTAGGTAAAATGTTTATTTTTGAACTGGGTGCACTTGCTACTCCTCGGTTTATTATTAATTTCCCAACAAAAGGCCATTGGCGCAGTGATTCTCGCTTAAAAGATATTGAAGCAGGTTTACAAGATTTAGTTGCTCGTATTAAAGCATTAAATATTCAATCTATTGCTATACCACCTTTAGGTTGTGGTAATGGTGGGCTCGATTGGGAAATAGTAAAACCTTTAATGTTAAGGTATCTGGCTGACATTCCAGAACTGGATGTTTATTTATATGAACCGACAGATTCTATAAAAGCACAAGATATGCAAACAAGTACCCCTAAGCCAAAAATGACTCCAGGCAGGGCTGCAATTTTAGCTCTGCTAGAATCGTACCAATCAGTTAGTTATGGCTTATCAAAAATTGAAGTGCAAAAGCTTGCCTACTTTTTGCAGGCCGCTGGCGAAGATATGCGACTTAACTTTGTTAAAGATAAGTTTGGTCCTTACGCTGATGCGCTAAGACACGCTTTAAATACGATGGACGGTCATTATATTCAAGGTGTAGGCGATGGTGTTGTAGAGTCTGAAATCCGCGCTGTTGAAAGTACACTTGAAGATGCTAAATTATTTTTAGCAAGTTCTAATCCTGAAATTAGTTCACGTATTGCTCGTGTTTCAGATTTGATAGAAGGGTATGAATCACCATATGGTGTAGAGTTATTAGCGACAGTTCATTGGGTGGTGAAGCAAGAGCAAGCCAATACACCAGAGCAAGCATTTCAAGCAATCCAACATTGGAATGACAGAAAAAAGGGCTTAATGTCTTTAGAGCATGTTACTTTTGCGTGGGATCAATTAAAGAGCCACGGTTGGTTATAAAAAGCTGACTGTACTAACGCGCTAACAACCAAACTCATCTTACTACTGTGCAAAATAAGTACTGCTAGCTATTACCGGAACTCAAATATAGACAAGTTTATGACCGAGTTTTAAATTTTGCAGACGGTGTCTGCAAAATTGAGCAGGTTATTTTTATTGAGCTTGCAATGATTTAGCGTGGATTTAACGCGGACTTACACACGGTAAGCCCGCAGCTATACGTTACTCTGCGTAATCACGCTTTTTAGACATGCCGCCGATGCCTGCATTTAAGGTATTGGTTGGGTCTAAGTGTCGGTAATTATCGGCCAAGGCAGGTTTGGCATGATAATGATGCCCTACGTTATGCTCTGCAGGATATTCGGCACCACGTTGCTCTAACAGTGCGAGTAAAGCCGCTTTTACGGCTTTGCAGTCTTCGCCTTTGCGTACTAAATAGTCTTGATGAAATACGTGACACAAAAAGTGGCCGTAATAAAGTTTACTCACTAGTTTATCGGTAATGCTGGGTGGTAGCTTTTCAAACCATTCGTTGTCGTTGCGTTTTAATGCGATATCTAGCGCGAGAATATCTTCAACTTCGTTATGGTTTATTTTTGCATATTGTACTGCTGCGCCTGCGGCTGCAAAACGCAGCAAATACGCTGCTTTTGCTTCTTGTTCGCTACACTGAAAAAAATCAAGTTGGTAGTCTTTTTTAACTTGCTCAAGCAGTGCTAGAGTTTGCTGGTGAGCATCCCCTTTGACAGTCAAAATTAATTGGTGTTGGTATTGCTTGTTCCATTGTTGGAGTTTCTTTGGCGTTTGGCTTGGGAACAGCTTAGCAAGGCGATAAACTAATTTATCAATGGTGTTTTTTGGTAAAAAAGGCAGTTTTTGGCATACAGCATCAAGTTGGCGCTTAATATTAAAAAATTTAGGTAGCCAGTTTGTGCCTAGGTTTTTTATGAGTAAAACCGTATCGCGGCCGTAGTTATCAGCAAGTTCAAAAATATCGCGGTGTAAATACTCAGCGTAAACAGGCAAGCTGGTGGCTTGCTCTAGCAATATTTTGCGTACAGCTTGTAATGCGGTCGATGAATTAGTACCAAGATAGAAAGTAAGTTCTTGTTCGTTTTTGGCAAAGGTGTCTACACGTACTGCAAAAACAGCGAGTTTGCCTGCGCAGCCGCTGGCTTGGTGCAAGCGCCGTGGGTCAGCATTAAAGCGTGCAGGGGTATCATCATCCGTTTTACGCACCCAGTCAGCGTATTCTCGATCAGAGGCTTTTTTTGCTGTTGTTTTTACATCGTGTTCGCTGTATTTCTTATTTTGTAAGTTAGTGAGTATTTGCTCTGGTGTATCACCAAGGTCAATATCTAAATTATTAATTAAGCTTAGGCTGCCATCACTGTTTATTTGTGCATATAAGGCAAGCTCAGTATACGCTGGGCCACGTTCCACTAATGCGCCACCTGAGTTATTACATACGCCGCCAACAATCGATGCGCCAATGCACGAGGAGCCGATAACGGAGTGTGGCACTCGGCCATACGGGGCGAGGGCTTTTTCTAGTGAGAATAAGCTAGCCCCTGGAAATGCCACAATTTGTTGTTGCGCGGGCAGTACTTGAATATCGCTAATTCGTGTTGTGTTAATAATAACCGTATTACGGTCACACCCTTGAGTTGGGGTTGAGCCGCCCGTTAAGCCGGTATTGGCCGCTTGCATAATAACAATGACATTGGCGCTTACACAGGCTTGTAAAATATGCCATTGCTGTAATAGTGTGGCAGGTTTTACTACCGCAAGCGCGGGGCCATGGCCTTCTCTAAAGCCTGTACGATAAGGCGCTGTGGCGCGGTCGCTTGTTAATACATAACGAACGCCAACGATTTCTTTTAATGATGCGACTAACTGTGACTGTGACATAAGAGCTCTAATTTAGTGATGGCTTTAATGATGTGTCATTAAATAGGTTTTTACGCACGCTGGTACGTAGTTTTTCTTGTTCTAACAAATGCGTTGCGTCTATATCATTTAAGGGTAATGCGTCTTCTCGAGTTAAATTGCCATCGGCAACCAACGATAAATAGCGCGAACAGCACACACGCAAAAATGACGTGAAGTTACCTATGTCGTGATCAGCATCAAGAGACTCAAGATACAACTTAGTGATCATTTGGTTTACGGTCATTTGATCACGAAATGCGACTTCTTCTAAAATATCCCAAAAAAACTCTTCTAAACGGATTGAGGTAACAACGCCATCAATACGCAAAGATTTGGTACGACAGGTCCATAAGCGGCTGTCGGCATTAATAAAAAGTTGGCACATAAAAATTAACCTCTCGATGCTGTATTAGCAGTGCTTATAACAATGCCACAAATTGCTTTAACATGGCAGGGTGTGCAGGCCATGCCGGGGCCGTTACTAATTTACCATCTGTGATTGCGCCGTCCATCGGTAAATCTACGTATTGTGCACCCGCCATTTTTATTTCTGGCTGGCAAGCAGGGTATGCTGATACTTTTTTACCTTCAAGCACTCCCGCTGCGGTGAGTAATTGTGGGCCGTGGCAAATAGAAGCAATGGGTTTATCTGCCGTTGCAAAGTGTTGAATAATTTCGATTACTTTAGGGTTTAAACGTAAATACTCAGGGGCACGGCCACCGGGTAAATAAAGCGCATCGTAGTCATTTACATTAAGCTCGGCAAATGTCGCGTTTAATGCAAAGTTATGGCCGCGTTTTTCTGTATAAGTTTGGTCGCCTTCAAAATCATGAATTGACGTTGCGATTGTATCGCCTGCTTTTTTATCAGGGCATACGGCATCAACATCGTGTCCCATTGCTAATAAAGCTTGAAAAGGCACCATGTTTTCATAGTCTTCGACAAAATCACCGGTGATCATTAGTACTCTAGCCATGCTGTGCTCCAAATTTAATAGGTATTTGCTCGTTGCTTTAAGTGCGTTCAAATACAAAAATATAAGAGAGTCTAGTAAAACATATGTGGATCCGGAGCGGGTAATATCCAAATACTACACAGAGCTATTTTGTCGGGTTTTTGCATATTATTAAACGTTGGCTAAATCACATTTAAAGTTTGTAATAGGTAATCTCTTAAAGGGTGTTTTAGTTCAAAAAGAAGAGATCACTGCGTCGATGGGCGCTTAATATTAAATCATGATGCTTTAAATGCCGCTAAAGCTTAAATTATGGTTATGTCCCTAAAATTCTTGGGTACTAAACTAAATGGAATAATATATATCGTTTTTAGTAGCATATTTATAATTTAAAGTTTATAAATGGCCATAACGTATTAGCAGATAAATCCCCCTGCACAGCATTAACGGCGGAGCTTTTAGGATTTAGGTACGTATTTGATTTAATTATATGGTGTAGATTTATCAGTGAGTAACTATTCAGATTTAGCGCAACGAAAGCTAATAATAAAATTATTTTCCGTAATTGGTTTTTTAACTACCAGTTTTATGTCTGTTATGGCATTTTGGGGCGGCTTAGGGGTACTAAGTTTAGTACTTGTTATAGCATCCATCTGTTTTGTAATTTCATTCGTTGTCACTGCATTTTTACAAAAACGCCTATTGCTCGCTTCGACCACTATTTTATACACCATTTATATTTTGATGTTCTACTTGGTTTTAACCGGAGGGAGTCACGGAACTGGGCCATTGTGGATTTATGTTGTTGCACCGATCACCTTTTTTATTCGTGGTTTCAAAAAAGGCATTATTGATATTTTTTGTTTTGTATTAGCAATATTGTATGCATTTCATTTAGCGTCTACTTATCAATTAGTCGATTACGGCACTTTACATTTTCCTTCACGTATTATTTTAACGTTTATTATAGTGGCTGCACTAAGTGGATTATATGAATATTTTAGGCAACACCACAGTGAAAAATTGACGCTTTTAGCGCAAAAGAATGAATTACTTGCCACGATTGACCCACTGACTAACCTACCCAATAGACGCAGTATGATGGCAAAGTTGGCGGAATTAAAAAGTAATGATGTTAATCCTGTGTTTTCGATTATATTGCTTGATGTAGATGATTTTAAAAAAATAAATGATCAGTATGGTCATTTTGTAGGAGACCATGCATTAACCCACCTTGCTGATATTTTTACGCAGCAGCTTACACATAACGACCTAGTGGCACGTTGGGGCGGCGAGGAGTTTTTATTTGTTTTACCAAATAAAAACAAAGCAAAAGCGTTACAATTAACAGATACGTTACATGGCGCACTTAAATCACAGCCGCTGCATATTGACGGTTATACTATAAGCATCACCGTGAGTATGGGGATTGCTGAGATCACAGATTCATCTGCAATTGAGCGCGACATTCAACATGCCGACGCTTTACTCTATCAAGCAAAAAATAGTGGTAAAAACCGTACTTGTGCTTAATGAGGTCTAGTGAGGTCTAATGAGTTTATTGTTGTCGATTGCGCTTAGCGCGCTTCCTGTATTACCCGAACCAGTTGCAAATAATGCAGTAGCAAAAGTAATTGTGAATGAGCAGCCCTATTTTTTAAGTTTTATGGGCATTGGCGCGAGTAAAGATCATACCAGTGTGCACAATAAAGTGTGGGCATTAAAACTAGGCGACGCTAAATGGCACGCTAAAGCACCCGTTCCCAGTAGCTTGTCAATTAAAGGCCGTTTAGCCAGCACCGCCGTTGGTGTAGGTGAATATGCGTATGTATTTGGTGGTTATACGCTAAGCGCAGATCATAGCGAAATTTCCAGCCCTGATGTATACCGTTATGATTTAAAAAACGATAGCTACACTGAGCTTAGTACAATGCCTGTTCCAGTTGACGACAGCGTAGCACTCACTTATCAGCAGCGTTACATCTACTTAGTCAGCGGTTGGCATAACGATGGCAATGTAAATCTTGTGCAAGTGTACGATATAAAAACCGATACATGGCAACAGGCATCGCCATTTTTAGGTGAACCTGTATTTGGCCAAGCCGCTGCAATTAGTGGGAATACAATTGTGGTGTGTGATGGCGTAAAAACGCAGGCAAACGTTGATAAACGTCGATCATTTGCAAGCGTTGCTCAGTGTTTAAAAGGCACTATTGATGAGAATAACCCATTAAAAATTGATTGGCGCACGTTGCCACATCCAACGGGAACATCACATTATCGTATGGCGGCCACCCGCTTTAACGGCGCGATTTATATGTTCGCAGGATCGTCAAATCCCTATAATTACGATGGTATGGGGTACAACGGTAAACCAGCACCAGCGAGCAACCACGTGTGGCGTTTTGATATTGTAAGTAATCGCTGGAATGTGCTTGCCCCGGCTGAATCCTCAAGCATGGATCACCGTGGTTTACTTGAGCACGATGGTATTTTTTATCGAATCGGTGGAATGGATAACAATCAGCAAGTTACTAACTTAGTATTAGCACATATGGTTAAGGATTAACTATGAATACTCTATACATCACTGGTGCTGGTGTCAGTGCCGCCAGTGGTATCCCGACTTTTCGGGGCGAAGACGGCTACTGGACTATCGGCAGTAAAAACTACACACCGATGGAAATGGCTACTCGGGCAATGTATGAAAACAACCCACGGCAGTTTTTAGCGTGGTATTATCATCGATTTGCCACTTATCGCAATCATGGACCTAATGAAGTACATCACTGGCTTAGCGATAAAAACTTAATCACTCAAAATATAGACGGACTCGATGGTAAAGCAGGTAATAAAAATTACATTGCTATTCATGGCAGACTTGATCAAATGACGGTGTTTCATCATCAGGGCGATGACGTAACACCGCACACTACGCCGTGGGATGATGTAGACGAAAGCTGTTTACACGACTCATTACTTGAGTTGTTTAAAATCGATAATCAACAGCCAGTATTGAACCAGTCTTTCAAACCTTTTGTGTTGTTATTTGACGAATACTACACCGAGCTTTACCGTATTAGTGAAGCGCAGCAACGTATGGCGGATGCTGACAAAATAGTCTTTATGGGCACTTCGTTTAGTGTAAACATTACTCAAATGGCACTTGAGGTCGCACGCAGTTATGCTATTCCTGTTGAGGTAGTCGACCCTGAGCCTGCACACATTATGCACCCTAATGTGAGCTATAAAAAAATGACGGCACTGGAATATATTGATTCTACATTTAAGGGCTAAATTTCAACCGTAATGTTACAAATTAAAAAGCCTCAACATGCTCTTCAGTTGAGGCTTTTTAATGCCTGGTCTTTTGTGAAATTTAAGGCCATGATCAAACATAAAGTAATTCAAAGCAAAAGTTGTTATTTTTAAAGGGCTGTCTACTTCCGAGACTGCTCTAATCTTCTAATCAGAAGTAGAAATAAGGAGATCAAGCAAGCCTTTGTTATGTAGTTCTTGATCACTTATAGCTCGTAAAGATTCATGAGCAAGGATAATTTTTAAATTATCAGGAGTTATTGAAAAATAATTTGACTCAAAAAATGAGTAACCACAGCAATCACATTTTCTTAATGTAATAATTTGTGGAAAGTGACAGCGACTACAACGTTTTATTTCATTATTGCGAAGCAAAAACGAATCAAAGCACTCTATCAGGCCAATTCTTTTTACCTTATCTTCATTTGAAAAATCAACCTTGTTATTTTTTGCCTGTAATCTTTGTGCCTCTCTTATCTTTTGTGCTTCTATAGCTTCAAGTCGTTCACGTTCACGCTCAGCATGTGTTTTAGCATCTTCTTTTTTTTGTTCTTCTATAGCCCTTTCTATAGCTGCAAGTCTTTCACATTCAAGCTCAACTTGCTTTGCAGCATAAGCTTTAGCTTGTTCCAACTTGTGGTCATAAAATGATTTCTTTACTTGTTCTTCAAACGGGTGATAAAGCCACTTTTTGTTAGCTATGTCATTCGTTAACAAATCAATAACAACCTGCCTAAAAGATATATTGTGACGTTCAAATATTTCTCTTGAACCTTCAAGATCAACAATTATATGAGCTAATTTTTCACCATCAATTACATACGGTGTCTTACTATTAAAATCAGGGTCGAAATTTACGGTTATAGCGACTTTTTGAGAGTCGATACATACAAAAAAAGTGCAAGACTGATCTAAAGCGATTGAGGTTTTATAATACGAGTAGGAAAAAGAAGCTGTTTCTTCAGGAATAACGTTTAATTCGACGTCAATATCACTTTCTGGATCGGTTACAAATACATTATAAGCTGGTAAAGCAATTGAGTCTGTAGATTCAAATACCTCTCTACACATCCAAAATACACACCGTTCAAAGCTAATTTCACAAGCATCTTCAGTGGTATCTTTATTCTTGTGTTTAAAGTGGTGTACGTTGACTTCGCCTTTACTAGCAACTAAATCAAGATTGCAACTCAAACAAATACAATTACAATTTTTACCTTGAGCCACTTCGTCAATAGACACTATTTTTTGTGTACTTTTATCCAGCGCAAAAGGGATTAGTGTGCTCAAAATATCATCCCAGCCTAATTAACCGAGTTTCCTTGTTAATAGACTGTGATAGTGTAATCTATATTGCATTAAATAACATTTAAATTATGCAACCAATAAAATGCTAAGACAAATATTAGTCGATAACGATATAAATTCGCTTCTAAATGACGCGTGTACTGGTAAGTATTCACTTAAAGATAGGTATCTAATAACCCAACTTGCTTGCGTCCCCTTGTCACTTACAGAGCATAATTTATTAAAACTACATCAGTTGATAAGTGACAAAGGAGAAGTTTATCGCAAGTGGGTTTTGCCAGCAGAATATAGTCGAAACAAGAATGAGCGCATTATCGAAGTGCCTGAAGTTTTTTGCCAAGCACTAGAGCAATATTTAGACTGGTACGCACAGCAACAAGATTTACCAGTTGAATACAGGCATAACTTAGGAACGTACAGGGGGTTTAGTCAAAAAGCCCCTGCTTTACTTAATGACCGCCTAACTGCGTTTGCTATGAGTGAGCGAACCGTTAAAAAGGGCATTAATAAACAACCAACAAACTTAAGAACCAAAGTTAATACACTGCTTAAAAAGGCTGGTTTAGATTGGGCTACAGCTAAAACCTTTGAGGACTCGCTCATAATCCATTTAGCAAAAAACGTAGATCATGGTGTTGTAGCTGACTTGTTTGGTTACGCATCAAGACAAGTAGTAACAGATAAGTACAACGGTAACTTGTTGCAATTATCGGACGCTATCAATAGCGTGTATTCAAGAATTAAAGTGACAGGACATTAGGAAGTTGAAAAAGTTTAAGTTTATAAACAATCAATCAAAAAAAGAGTTTCTAGCGTTGCCTGATAAAATTCAAAAGCGCTTTGCAAATGATTTAAACGCTATCTGTCAAAACAAAGAACCATTTAGCAAGTTTAAGCACTTAAAGGAGAGTGTAGGGATTGGCGCGGTTGAGCTGATAGAGAACGGCAGACCAGCATACCGAACGATTTACGTTGCAAAGTTTGCAGATACAGTGTTCATCTTACATTCGTTTACCAAGACTACTAACGGAGTGGACAAACAGGCTATGGACACTGCGAAGAAGCGGTACAAGCTAATGCAAAAAGAATTGAACAAATGAATTATATCAGTGCTTGTATATATATCAATGCTGATATATAGTGATTATAAGTTAAGCAATAAGGTTGTTAAGATGAATCTTGAATACTCAAATATCTTTGATGCAATAACCGAAGATAAAGCAGAAGCCTCTGAATTACAGACGCGCTCAGATCTGATGATTGTTATTCGTGACATTATCAATGCTAAGAATTGGTCACAGACCGATGCAGCGATTCAATTAGGGCTAACCCAACCTCGCGTAAGTGATCTGGTTAATGGCCGAATTGATAAATTCAGCATTGATAAGTTAATGACTTGTTTGTATCGAATTGGTTTTCGCTTTAAACCGTCCTTTGCAGATGATCAGTTAACAATGGCCGTTGAAGCCGTTACAACTAACTAATGATTGGAATATATTCAAAGGGTAGGTTTGCGCTAGCCTAACAACATAATGGGAATGATGTGGCATTTATTTTTGAAACTCAAAGACTTAGTGTACGTGAAATCACGCCAAGTGATGCTGAGGATTTAGCATTTGTGCTTGCGGATCCGCTGGTAATGAAACACTCAACAGTGGGTGTGCATTCTGAACTGCAAATAAATGATTTTATAAAAAACTGCCAGCAGCAGTATAGAATAAACGGCTATGGTCATTGGATTATTTATAACAATTTCAATGAATTTGTTGGTGTGTGCGGGCTAAATAAGCATCAAGTAGGTGACAAAGAGCTTGTACACATTAATTATCGGCTGGCCACTTCGCAGCAAGGTAAAGGCTATGCAGTTGAGTCGACGCAAGGGGTACTATCTTTTGCCAAGGATACACTTGCGCTAAGCTGGGTATATGCGCTGATTGAGCCTGACAACGTGAACTCGGTTAAAGTGGTTAATCGAGCTGGATTTACATTTATTGAGTCCTCTGTGTTTCGAGGGTTTGATATAGATATATACCAGCATTCATTATAAGTTTGTGTAGGTGAGCTTTACGCCGCGCATGTGGCTTATTGAGGCATGTTGATGTCGTGATTAAAGCAAACAAAGCGTGCGAAGTTAGTGCGTTAAAGGAATGTTATTAAATTTTAAAAGGAGTTATATAACCAATGGCGTACTTTAAAACCCCTCAATTTTTGCATGAGGTATTTGGTGAAAAGCAATCGATGCTAGAGGTGAGTTGCACTGTATTATTTGCGCTGGTAGGAAGTTGGCTTGTTTATTTTGTTGCGGACATCAAGCTCGACAATTGGCAGGTAATCTTAGCGTTTATATTAATCGCTGATGTATTAGCGGGCTGTATTGCTAATTTTAGCCTTGGCACGAATGCGTTTTATGCAAAACGCCCGAAAAACCGGCTTATCTTTATTGCCATTCATGTTCATATAGTAGCAATTGCATGGTTACTTTCGCAGCCAATGGATATTGCGCTGATTATTTGGACATATACGATAGTGACAGCATGTGTTGTAAATGCATTACACGGTAAATCGATACAGGGTTTTATTGCTGCAAACTTAATGTGCTACGGGATTTTTTTGCTAATTTACTTATCTCTTCCTACGTGGTTTTTAATGGTTAGTGTATTTTTTATGATTAAAGTATTGTTTAGTTTTGCTGTTGATCATTATAGGCAATCAACTCAGTAAGCTTGTTAAAAAACCAGTACAACTTTATAGGCTGTACTGGTTTGGTATTTGGCAAAAAGCTTATTTAAATAACTGTGCTAAGTCTTTCATCTCCTGGGCAGAAGTATACCAAATTTGGTGCTATCAAATTGACTTACAATTAAAAGCGAGTACGAATACCAAAGGTTATACGGCGCTCAAAGATATTTTGAGTGATCACATGATCTGACCACTGCGCATAAATATCTTCCTTCTCTTCAGTTGAGTTGCTCACCGACGTATAAATACTCATATCTTCGGCAAATTCATAGCCGGCATACATATCAAAGTACAAAGTGCTGTCGGTCCAAAATGGCATTACTCCCTCTCCCATCGGCGAGCTTAGGCTATCTAAACGGTCGCTACGGTAGTTAGCCGCGAGGCGTAGTTGTAATGGGCCTTTTTCGTACCAAAGTACCGCATTGGCTGATTTCTCTGAATTATCTTGAATCGGTAAGCTTTCGCCATAAACATCCACATTTGCACTGTCACTTGGCGCATAGGTAAAGTTAACTGACGTCCCTAAGCCATCAAATGGTGCAGGTAAAAAATCAAACGCTTGTTGGTAAACCACTTCAATGCCTTTGATATTTCCGCCTTTGCCGTTTATTTCTGTGCTTACGGGCACTTCTCGGCGCACCACGCCATCAATATCGGGCAGGCCTTGCATTACTATACCGCTTTGAATGAAGGACTCCATATCCATTAAAAAGGCTGAAATACTCAGTAAGCCGCTGTCGTTAAAATACCACTCGGCCGATAAGTTGTAATTTGTTGCGCGCCACGGTTCTAAATCAGGGTTACCATTTTGACGACCCTGTACAGCCACTAATAAATCAGGGCTAACACCAAGCTCTGCGGCTAGTACATCGCCTGCACGGGTACGACCAACACTAATACCACCAGCAAGCTTACCAATATCTAAAGTGGTCATGGTTTTACCGTAACCGGCACGTAAAATAACCTCTTTGGTGAGGTTTAAGTTAAAGTTCATTGATGGTAAAAAGTCTGAGTAATCTCTGCTTAACCATTTTTCACCGATTTTTTCACTGGCGGTACATAATGAGCAAGGGCGTGCTGAGCCTAACTGGTTTTGCAGCATGTCGAGTTCGGTTTTAATGTATTGCGCGCCGATATTAGCGGTGTAACTTAAATCCCCTAATTCGCCGGCAAAGTTCGCTTTAAAGTAGGCGGTTTGGGTTTGCTCTTTTACTTGATAGGTACGTGAGGGATTAGCTAAACGTTTGTTACCCGGATAAATGGCATTTTGAAATGCCATTGGGTCGTCCATCACTTTTGGGTCGATTAAGTAAAAACTGTGCCCACTACCACCTGGGCCTAAACCATTTACTTGGTTTACCCAACCGGCAGGCATATCGCTAAAGAAGTTGGTTTTACCTATCGTTAAATCACCACCTGCTACGCTGTTTTCGCCATCACCGTTAGTATCACCCAAAGATGCGCCTGAATCCTTCCACATCACATCGGCAGTAATATCCCCAGTGGTAAATGGTGCAACTAAAATATAGGTTTCGCGCTCTACATCACGTTTTGATGCGCGCAGGCCAAAATCAACGTTCTGTAGATGATCTGTCTCAAAGGCATAATGACCATCAATACGGGCAACATCAAGGGTCGCTTCTTCTTCAAAGTTATTTTCAGAGTAAGTTGAGACCAGATTATATTGGTTTATGTCGTTGCCAAACCCTTCGTCAAAGCCAAGCGTGAGGTATTCGCCACTGCGAGAAAAACTTACATCCACTTCATCAGGGCCGTAACCATTGGGGTTAACAGGCGTAATGCCATCACCGTGATTTTTTAATAAACCATGTTGTGCACCAGAGGTTAAAAAGCCATGGGCGACGTTTTCTGTATGGCTGCGCTCTGCTGAACCATGAATATACTTAAACTCGCCAGATAATGGGCCATCACCTTGGTATTCGAATAAAAAACTGGCGTTGGTTGATTCGCGATCGTTCGTTAAACTTTCAGAGTAGGCACTAACACGGCGTACTTTTAAGTTTGTATCGTTAACAGTGTATATTTGCCCACCTTTACCATTATCTAGACGTGGGATGAAATTATCTGAGTAAGCCCAGATATCTCCTCGCGCGCTATCAACCATCACCCCTTGTTTACGGTCGGCGTCATCCATTTTTGTATAAAATAAATCACCGGTGAATGTCAGTGAATCAGCTATTTGATATTGAATGGTGGTGTTTAAGCCAAGGCGATCACGCTCGGTTTCACGGTCCATTACGCCATAAAATCGCTGGCTGTAAAAACTGTCATTAAAATCACCATCACCGTTAAAGTCTCTGTCAGTTGTAAGGTCTGTGCGCGTTTCACCTCGCACTTCTGATGAGTTTAAAATAGTGCCGTTGCGGTAGTTTGCTAAGGTGCTTTCGTCGTAAGCGGCAGTGACAATAATGCCAAATATATCGTTGTTGTAACCAGCAAAGGCGACGAATTTAGGATCTGTTTGCTCCGATAAGCTCCCACGTGTTGCTTCCCCAGTCAATGACAATGTACTGCCTTGGTCAAGATCGAATGGGCGGCGTGTTTTTAAATCTAAAGTACCAGAAATGCCACCAGCTAAAGTGTCGGCTTGTGGCGATTTAAGCACATCTATACCGGATAAGAGTGCGGCTGGAATATCAGTAAAATCAGGTTGTAGCTGTGTGATAGAGCCAGCACTTAAAAATTGTTCGCCATTGAGCAATGAGGTAACTTGGGGCATACCACGTACGTTAATGGTTGAACCTTCACCTGCTGAGCGGCGAATTTGCACCCCCGGGATCCGTTGCAGGGTATCGGCAATAGTGACATCGGGTAATTTACCGATATCTTCAGCGGTGATAGAGTCCATTACCCCAGTACTAAAACGCTTGTTGTTAATATCTTGTTTTTTACTGGCGGCAATGCCCCGTACTTCAATGGTTTCTATGTCGTCACTTGCTGTTTGGGCTTGATCAGCGGCAAAAGCGCCAAAGCTGGCGTATCCACAAATGATAGCGGCGACTGCTTTCGCTGTTAAGCTCTTATTGAGAGTAGGCTGGCGACGGTTTTTAATGCTCATGTTGATGTACCTCATCCTGTATATTTAGACGTTAATTATTATTCTCTGTTAATTTGTAACACATGTTGACTCTTTGCTTGTTATTAATTAACATTACTTTCAAGCAAAATGCAATAACAATTACATTAACATTTGATAATTTTTTGATTTTTAATGTAACGTTGCTATCTAAGGTAATGATTTAAAATAAGAGTTTTATTTATAGGAAAGTTAGTCATGCAACACGCCGCAAAAATTTATACTGTGAATAAAGGCTTAGGCACTAACGATGCGCTCATACAAGGTGATTGCAATGTTGCTAAGCAACAAGTGAGCCTCCCTTGTGCATGTATTTACCAAACACGCTTGGATAACAACATTGCGTGGATGGCAAAGTTTGCCAAACAAAGTCAGATGGCGTTTTCACCCCATGGTAAAACAACGATGGCACCGGGCATTTTTAAAAAGCAGCTCAGTGCCGGCGCATATGCGATTACGGTCGCCACTGTGCATCAAGCGGTTGTAGCAGCGCAGGCCGGTGCTAAGCGTATTATTATGGCAAATCAGTTGGTCGGCAAAGCTAACTGTCAGCACTTAGCAAACTTATTGCACAGTGCTGAAATTGATTTTTACTGCTTAGTTGATGATGTTGATAACGTGACGTCACTGGCTGAGTTTTTTTGCGAGCAAGGTGTAACACTCAAACTGTTAATTGAATTGGGTGTGCCCGGTGGGCGTTGTGGTGTTGTTGATAGTAAAAAACTACAGCAGTTGGCTAAACATATTAGTCAGTTTCCATCATTACAGCTTGCGGGTATTGAAGTGTATGAAGGCGTACTAAATACTCAAAGCCAAGTTGCAGCGTTTTTAAGTGATGCTGTTGCGCAGTGTAAAGAGTTGATTGCCGATAATGCATTTGCTACCGATCAAGTGATGATCACCGCCGGCGGCTCTGCATGGTACGACTTAGTCTGTGATGCCTTTGCCCCTGCCAATATGCTTGAAAATATGGTGCCGGTGATCCGTCCTGGCTGTTATGTGGCTCATGATCAGGGAATTTATGATGCTGCCCAACAGCAGGTTTTAGCGCGTAATCCATTAGCGTGTAATATTGGCAGTGATTTACAGTCATGCTTAGAAGTTTGGGCGTATGTGCAATCAATACCTGAACCTGGGCGTGCAATTATAGGAATGGGCAAGCGCGATGTAGCGTTTGATGCTGGGTTGCCCATTGCCAATTTACATATTGATCAACACGGTGTTGTTACTAAAGCGGGTGCTGATTGGAAAGTTGAAAAAATAATGGACCAGCATGCCATGCTCCGTGTTGAACAAAATAGCAATTTAAAAGTCGGTGATATTATTGCATTTGGGACTTCGCATCCTTGCCTTACATTTGATAAATGGCGTTATATTAATGTCATAGACGATAACTATAACGTTATTGATATCTTTGACACGTATTTTTAGGAGAATAAGTAATTGGATATTGTTTCGCGAATTAAAGAGCGTTTAGGTCATTTACGCCAATCAGAACAGCTTGTTGCACAATTAATTTTAGCCGATCTGCAATATGCAGCATCCGCAAGTATAAGTGATTTAGCACAGCGCGCTAAAGTGAGCCATGCATCAATTACTCGTTTAGCTAAAGCATTAGGTTGCGATAATGTACGTGATATGAAACTCCAGCTTGCGCAATCACTGGCAGTAGGTGAGCGCTTTATTAGTGAAAGCAGCTCAGTACGTGAAGATATTCCGGCCATTTATCAAGCAATACACGATATTTTAGATATTAATGCCGGGCTTATTGAGCAATCGCTGGTGGAAGAAGCCGCACGTTGTATTGCGGGGAGCCGACATACTTTAATTTTTGGCGTTGGCGGCGGCAGCTCGGTGGTCGCACAAGAGTGCCACAACCGGTTGTTTCGCCTTGATGTACTAAGCAATGCCTATAGCGATCCGGTGATGATGCGCATGACCGCAGCAAGTGTTGATATCAGTGATGTGGTGGTGGTGTTATCGCTTACTGGCTTACCAAATGACCTAATTGACGCGGCAAGTATTGCCAAAGATTACGGTGCTAAAGTGATTGCCATTTGCCCAGACAGTGCCCTTGCTGATATCGCAACGATTCACTTGCCAATAAAAACCAATGAGTCAGATTATATTTTTACGCCAAGTACAGGGCGCTACGCCATGCTTGCGGCCGTAGACATATTGGCCAGTGAAGTGGCTATTTTGACTCAGAAAAAATCTCGAGAAAAACTGCGTCGCATTAAGCATGAATTAGATGAGTACCGTGAAGGACCAGATAGAGCGCCACTAGGAGATTAATGATGCACGATACCTCGCAATCAGTAGATACAATTATTTATCAAGCAAACGTGTTTGATGGATTAGGCAATGATCCCCAGCGCATGGATGTCGCAATACAAGGGCAGTACATTGTTGCTCTGGGCGAGTTATCACAGTGGCAGGCGACGCACAAAATAATGGCCAATGGTTTGTGCCTTGCACCTGGGTTTATAGATGTTCATACCCATGATGACCTTGAGCTGCTAAGAAACCCGAATATGGCCGCAAAAATAAGCCAAGGAGTGACTACAGTGATCACAGGCAATTGTGGGATCAGTGCCGCCCCTGCAAAATTAAACGCCGATGCGCCAGATCCAATGAATTTATTGGGCGAGAAAAGCGAATTTACCTTTGCGCAGATGCGCGATTATATCGATGCATTTAATCGTAAAAAGGCCAATGTGAATGTGGCCGCTTTAGTCGGGCACACTACGCTGCGTAACAATGTTATGACTGATTTACTGCGCCCAGCAACCGCTGATGAAATTACTGCGATGCAATTGCAATTAGATGAAGCCATAGCGCAAGGCGCACTTGGTCTTAGCACGGGCCTTGCCTATCGCAATGCACATTGTGCGCCCGAACAAGAAATATACGCATTTGGCGGTATTTTAAAAAAGCACGATGCGCTTTATACCACCCATTTACGCACCGAATTTGATGCCGTACTTGAAGCAATGGATGAAGCGTTTGCAATGGAGCAAGAGTTTGGTATTAAAGTGATTATTTCCCACTTAAAGTGTGCGGGTAAAAATAATTGGGGGCGTGCCCCTGAACTACTGGCAAAATTTACAGCGCAAGGTGAGCACTCAAAATGCAGTTGTGATGCTTATCCGTATGCAGCCAGCTCCAGCACCTTAGATTTAAACCAGGTGACCGATGACTTTGATATTTTTATTACCTGGTCAGAAGCCCATCCAGAAATGGCAGAGCAATTACTGGCAGATATAGCCAAGCAATGGGGCATGAGTTTGCTTGACGCGGCTAAAAAATTGCAACCTGCGGGCGCGGTATACCACGGTTTAAACGAAGACGATGTAAAAACTATTTTAGCGTTTGATAAAACCATGATTGGCTCTGACGGTTTACCGTGCGACCCGCATCCGCATCCACGGTTATGGGGATCATTCCCACGTGTGCTGGGACATTATAGCCGCGGGGAAGGGATTTTTTCACTGGCAACCGCTGTTCATAAAATGACCGGGCTCAGTGCCGCTAATTATCGGTTGGCAAATCGTGGCGTGATCAAAGTCGGTAACTTTGCCGATTTAGTGCTATTTGATGCCGATGAGGTTATTGATAACGCAACATTTGTCGATTCAGAATTACCGGCCTCAGGTATTCACCAAGTCTGGACTAATGGCCAAACTACATTTAAAGATAAACGAGTTTTACCCGCGTATTCGGGTCAATTTTTAACATCCTTAGGAGCAAGTAAACATGATTAGACGAATTGGTATTGAGGGCGGTAAAGGCACGGGTGGTCAACATTTACCGTTTGCACGTGCAGTAGAGGCGGGTGGTTGGTTAATGGTGTCAGGGCAAACCCCGATGAAAGATGGCGAAGTTGTTGAAGGTGGCATTATTGATCAGTCTCGGTTAGCGATTGAAAATTGCCTCGATATTATGAAAGAAGCAGGTTACGGCCTCGAAGATGTGGTTCACGTTACCGTTATTCTAACCGATTCACGTTATTTTCAGTCGTTTAATAAAGTATTTAAAGCGTATTTTGGTGCTAATCCACCGGCACGTATTTGTGCTGTGGCGGATTTAGTGGTCGACTGTAAAGTTGAAGTGGATGTGACGTGTTATAAAGCACCTTAACTTCTCCTGCCAACATCAAAATTTATACCTAAGAGCATAAAAAATAATAACGGCTCTTAGGTGGCTTAGATATATTAATCAACAGAATAATAACTAACATCAACCTCGTAATTAATAATGATAAGTGCCGTAAGGTACAACGTGGATTGGTGCAGCAGGGTGTCTTATGAAGTGGCAATTATTAATGGCCTTTTTAGGTTACTTAGGTTTTATGATCTGGTTTGGCTGGTGGGTAAGCCGCAATTCTAAAGGGGGAGATGACTTTTTACTGGGTGGACGTAACTTACCGTTTTTTCTTACGTTAGGCACTACCGTTGCCACTATGGTTGGCACCGGCTCGTCAATGGGGGCGGTCGGTTTTGCCTACTTAAATGGCTGGGCAGGGATGATTTACGGCCTTGGCGGCGCGTGTGGCATTTTGCTGCTGGCCAAGTTATTTGCGCCGGTGCGCGAGCATCAATTTATGACCATGAGTGAAGAAGTTTCTTACTATGTTGGAGCCCACCCATTAGTCAAAAATACCATTGCCGTGTTTATTTTTGTCGCCAGTATTGGCTGGTTAGGGGCACATATTCTTGGCGGTGGTATGTATTTAGCGTGGCTGACTGGGCTTTCACCGTTTTCAGCCAAACTGATTATTGCCTTAGGTTTTAGTATTTATGTGGTGATTGGTGGCTATGTTGCAGTGGTATGGACTGACTCGATTCAGGCGTTGATATTATTTGTTGGATTTTTCTTGATGGCGGGAGTCGCGCTGTACGAGATAGGCGGTTTAGCAGAGATGGCAAGTGCGCAGCCAGCTGTTAATCAAAGCTTTTTATCACTCGATAAAATTGGTTACGTACATGGTTTATCATTATTTTTTGCGGTATTGATTGGTGTGTTAGTGGCGCCATCATTTCGCCAGCGAATTTACTCAGGCAAACATGTAAAAAGTATTCGCCAATCGTTTTATTTATCAGGCGGGTTGTATTTAGTGTTTGCTATTGTGCCTGCCATTATTGGCATGGTGGCCTATGCACTTAACCCCGCATTAGAAAATAGCGCCTTTTCGTTCCCGTATATGGCATTTGAATTATTGCCCTTTGGCTTAGCGGCTCTGGTCATTATTGCGGGCCTGTCGGCGACAATTTCCAGTGCCAGCTCTGATGCTATTGCCGCAGTGAGTGTATTAATACGCGACCTTTATAGTTTAGTGTTTAAACGTATGCCCCACGCCAAAGACGTGGTGATGCTGTCGCGTATCGGTTTAGTGATGACCATAGGTATTGCTTTATTATTGGCGCTACTGACTAACGACGTGATTGGTTACATTACCAATATGATCGCTACTTTGATGTCCGGCTTATGTGTCTGTGTGTTATTTGGCCATTTTTGGCCGCGTTTTAATTGGCAAGGCGCGATCACCGCTTTGGTTGTTTCGCTGTGTATATCGCTGGCGATTATCTTAACGCCCAATTGGCTGGCTTATTGGAGTAATCCTATTATTCCAGCTACCCTAGCATCCGCTGCGTTAGCGGCAATAATCACTTTACTCACTCCTGTGCAAACGTGTACATCAGCACAAGCTTTGGCTATTTTACAAGCGCAACGCGAGGAAATGCAGCATGATTAAAATAGCGTTTTTTGGTGAAGCGATGCGCGAGTTATCGCTAAATAATACACTGTGTTTTGGTGGTGATACCTATAACAGTGCGGTGTATTTAAAGCGGTTATTAATGAGTAGCGCTGAGGTATATTTTGCATCGGCAATCGGCAATGATGAATTAAGTAAACAGGCTTACACTCGCTGGCAAAACCAAGGGCTTAATTTACAGTACTTATTTCGCAGTGATGCACGTACTTTAGGCTCATATGGCATTCTTGTTGATGATAGCGGCGAGCGGACCTTTCATTACGACCGTAAAAATAGTGCTGCCAGAGAATATTTTAAACTAGATCAACAGCAGGCTTTTTTAGCGGATCTTGAGGATAAACAATTTGATTACGTGTACTTTTCGGCGATTAGTCTCGCTATTTTGGACGATCAAAGTAGGCAGCTATTTATGGCCGCGATTGCGGTTTATAAAAATGCGGGTGGCAAGGTTATTTTTGACAGCAATTACCGTGCAGTACTTTGGCAAAATAAAGCCAAAGCGCAAAGTAGTTATAAGCAAGCCTACGCGTGTGCCGATATTTTATTGGTCACGGATGATGATCACTTTGGTGTTTTTGGGCTTGTTTCGCATCAGCAACTGGTAAATTTTTATCAAGCATACGCACATACCTTAGTGATTATTAAACAAGGGGTTAACGACACCTTGGTAATACAACAGCAGCTGTTAAGGCGTTACCCCGTGCAGCCTGTAAAACGTATTGTTGATACTACTGGCGCTGGAGATGCGTTTGCCGCAGGGTTTTTGGCTGAATACTTAATATCGCAACAGTGTGATGCTGCGGTTAATACGGCGCAACAACTTGCTGCACAGGTTATTGCTGCAAACGGCGCAATTGTGAGCACAACACTTACAACAGTAACGAGTAATCTACTTAGCACCACCGAACAGGACACTGATTATGAATAAGTTTATTTATTTGATTGGCATAATCATGCTCATCGTAGTGCTGCCCAGAACTGCAAGCGCTCAACCTGCGCTCATGCCAAAGCCTGCAAAGGTAATCATGATGACAGGTAAAACCCAATTAAATGCTGAGCTTGGTGTGCATATTAGTAAACAGCATCAAGCGTTATTAACGCCATTGGTGTTGAATTCAACGTTTGCGCAGCAGTTTACTAAGCTTGATTGGCGTGGTGTTAAAAACGCACAGTTACAAATAAGTATCAGCCAACGCGCTTCAGCTCTGCCTTATTTAGGTATGGATGAAAGCTATAAAATTGTGATTGCAGATAACTCAATTAAACTCAGCAGTCGTAATCAGTATGGCGTTTTACGTGGCCTTGCGAGTTTATCGCAGTTAATGTTTAGTGCCGAAAAGCCCCGCGAACTGACCAATTTAGTTATAACGGATGCGCCTACTTATCCATGGCGTGGTTTATTATTTGATAGTGTGCGCCACTTTTTGCCTATAGAAGACGTAAAACGCACGTTACGTGGCTTGGCCTCAGCAAAATTCAATGTATTTCACTGGCATTTAACTGATGATCAAGGTTGGCGAATAGCGCTAAATAGCTACCCCAAGTTGCATCAACAGGCTTCAGATGGTTTGTATTATAGCCAAGCGCAAATCAAAGACGTGGTTGCGTATGCTGCAATGTTAGGTATTCGTGTGGTGCCAGAGTTTGACGTGCCAGGGCATGCCAGCAGCATTGTAATGGCGTATCCAGAGCTTGGTAGCGGTACAACTTTAACTGAGCTGGAACGACGTTGGGGGGTATTTAAACCGCTACTCGATCCAAGTAATCCTAAGGTATATAAATTTGTTGATGAAATAGTGGCAGAGCTTGCTGGGTTGTTTCCTGATCCGTATTTACATATTGGTGGCGATGAAATTGACGACACAGATTGGCAAGCAAACAGCAAAATACAGGCTTTTATGCGCGAGCAAAAATTGGCTGACAGCCATGCACTACATGCTTATTTTAATCAACGGGTTGCGAAAATATTAGCAAAGTACAATAAAAAAATGATTGGCTGGGATGAAGTACTGCACCCAAGCTTACCTAAAAATACCTTAGTGCAATCATGGCGCGGGCACCATTCACTCGCGGCGATCACCCAAGCAGGCTACGACGGGTTGCTATCGAGTGGTTTTTATATTGATCAACCGCAGTGGAGTAGCTATCACTATCGCAACCACCCGCAGCAACCGGTTAAGCCCAGCGTAACGGCAAACGCTGTGATAGGACATGTTGATTTTACGCTAACACGTTTAAAAGGCAGTGTGGTAACGGGCGACATTACCGTATTTGAAAGTGACGATGATCATGCAGGCATACACGCAATTGTAAACATTGTTGGTAAAGGGGCATTTATTACCGATAACGTGACTAAAACGGCAGATAACTATCAGCTGTTAATCGACACTTGGCTTGGCCCTACGCAACTGACCTTTAATTTATCAAATACTGCTAGTATCTCTGCATATGTGGGCAACACGCCTTATGCGTTTACCAGTCATGGCGCAGATAAGGTATCGCTTATACAGTTAAACCAGCAGTTAATACATGAGCAGCAACGGGTTAAATCAGGCAATGTACTCGGTGGTGAAGCGACAATTTGGGCTGAACTGATCACCACTGATAATCTAGATTCACGCATTTGGCCAAGGCTTTATGCCATAGGTGAGCGTTTCTGGTCACCTGCGAGTGTAATAGATGAGCGCGATATGTATAACAGGCTTGATGTTATGAACCGTTATGCGATTGAAAAAATTGGTTTACAACATCAGCAACAATTTATTCAGCGTTTAAAGCAATTACCAATTAGTTCAAAAGACGATCTTAATGCACTCGTTACTTTTAGCCAGCTGATCGAACCTGCGCACTATTATACTTTGCATCATTTAGCGTTTTTACGTGATGAATATCATCAATTAGCGCCACTGGATAAACTTGTGGATGTACTGCCCGTAGAGAGCCTGACGTTAAAACAATTTGACTATGCGGTGGATGACTATCAGCAATCGTGTGACGATCAGCAATTATTGTTACTACACAGCAAACTACTAAAGTGGCAACAATTACTAGAACGCGAGCAGCCGCTGTTTTTAGCGGTTCAACAATGGCAAGCAAGTTACTCGGCAATACTCCTTGCACTCAAGCAACACGATAAGCTGACTAAGCAGCATTTAGTGAAAAATAACAACGGCACTATTCCCCAAGTTATCGCATCAATTAACCGTTTAAAGAAAGCACGCTTAGGGTGTGGGCAATAGGGACTTAATGAGGAATAGGTTACGTTTGTTTGTAAATCATTGCGTTGCTATTTTAAACGCAATGATTTTAAAGTGGATGTCATTTTAAAGTAGCGGTTTATAAAAATACACAGTAGCGTTAAGTTCACCTGATGAACTCAGTGCAAACTGTGGTATTTGCCCAGCTTCTATATAATTTAATTTATGATATAAACGTGAGGCTACATCACCTAAACGAGTATCAAGCACCAGCAGTGTTAGTTGTTGCTGTAACGCGCTTTGTTCAAGGGTATTCATCAGTTGTTTAGCAAACCCTTGACCTTGATGTTGGCTGTGCACCATGAGTTTTTCAATTTCACCACGATGTGCGCCATTGGCTTTACTACATAGCGATAATTGCACAGCACCAATCACCTCAGTTCCAACCGTGATAATAAATAACTCACGGTTGTTGTTTAGTAAATCGTTTTCAATACTGTACCAATATTGATCAGCATTTTTGTGGGTTAATGGCGCGATAAAACCAATTGATGCCCCGCAGTTAACACTATCAATGAGTAAATTACTCAGCGAATCTTTAAATTCATGCAGTGAATTTATTTTATAAACTTGAGAGTAGCCAGCGGCGACATCTTGCATTGCTTAAACTTCTAGTTGAAATGGGTAAACAGCGCCTAATTCCAGGTGCTGGGTAAGCTCATCAAGCGCATTATAGCTTTCGATAAGTAAATTAGGATCCGCAAAGTCATCATTGCTGAGTTTGTCGCGGTAGTGTTTATTAGCCCAATCACATAATTGTTGGTACTTGCTATCATTTAAAATGACAGCAGGGTTGACGGCCGCAAGTTCTGGTTGATTTAACGCAACACGCAAACGCAAGCAAGCAGGGCCACCACCATTTTGCATGCTTTGTTTTAAGTCAAAAAATTGCACTTGATCAACGGGGTTGTCAGCCATGATTATTTCTTCAATATAGGAGTTAACGGCTTGGTTATTTTTACATTCATGTGGGGCGACTAATAACATTTTTCCGTTTTTTAGACTAACGAGTTGGCTATTAAATAAATAGCTGGTAACGGCGTCTTGCACGCTTACTTTGGCGGTGGGTACTTCTATAATATGCAGCGTTTTATTCCCCATATAGGCATTTTTTATTTGTTGTAATGCATGCGATTGATTTAAAAAAGCTTGTTGATGGCATAGCAGAACATTGGCATTACCAACTGCAATCACATCATTATGAAATACACCTTGATCAATCACGTCAGGATTTTGTTGGATTATCAATTGGCTAGATGGTTTTAGCTGATGCAGTCGACAAATTGCTTGTGATGCTTCGAGAGTTTGGCGTGCCGGAAACTTACTTGGTTTTGGTAATGCGCTGTTAAATGCGCTGGCACCATACACAAATAACTCAAGTCCTTGTTCGCCATGCTCATCGCCTAAGCGTGTGTGATTAGCTGCGCCTTCATCGCCAAAAAAACCTTGATCGGGCAAGTGAGTGTGATGACTAAAATAATCATCGTTATTAAACATGGCTTTAAGCAAGCGAGTAGTAGTTTGGGGCTCAAGAGAGCGATGAAATTTATTATTTAAATTAGCGGCCGTAAAATGCACTTTGCCGTCAAGTGTATCGGCTGATGGAGACACTGTACCGGCATTGGCAGTCCACATTGATGATGCTGAATAACATGCACGAACTAACACCGGATCAGCTTTGAATGCTTTACTGATCACTTGTTCAGCAGTGCCTGTAAATCCTAAACGGCGCAGCACATTGATATCAGGGCGGGCATGCGGTGCAAATACGCCTTGGGTCAGCCCTAAATCATGCATTGCTTTCATTTTTGCAAGGCCTTGTAACACAGCCTCTTTTGGGTTTGAGTAACTAGCTGCATTGTTGAGCGAAGCTACGTTACCATATGATAAACCGGCATAATTATGAGTTGGGCCAACAAGGCCGTCAAAATTCACTTCTACTGATTTCATTGTCATCTCGTAATTTTAATATCTTGTGTATTAAAACTATACATAAAATAGCCAGTAATAGTTTAATTAAAATGAGCTAATTTTATGCTTTATAAATAACGCGCTCAGGTTAATCATAGTGTTCAGATGCTTCACTGATCGTTAATTGATGTACCGGTAGCTTTTTAGCGCTTAGTCTAAGTGCGGATAGTTATACCCAAGCCACCTCAAGATGCAGTTTCAGTTGGAATTAAAAGCGATTTAAACAAGGCATTGATTGCAAATAATGGTTGTTCCCTTATTAAAATCAATAACGTAGTATAAATCGCTTTTAAACCAACCCGTTGGGCGTTTCACAGGCGCTTACTCTCATCGTTGTTACTTCTTAAAAGGGACTGCCATTCTTGCAAAGTAACGCCTTGATATTAAACACCTGTGAAACGCTGAAGTCTGCATCTTGAGGTGGTTTGGGTATATTTAACATCTCTACGCTCCTTTTCTGACATAGAGTGTGTATCATTAGCATCATGAACATGCCAAACGCTGATGTCTAAGTGCCATAATAAATACAAAAAATTACTCATAGCCCGCTCCTTGTTAACGAGGTGATAAAGTTAAATCCCACACTTTATGTGAGTTAATTTTATATAAGGAAGATCTATGCCAGTACGGAAAATTATTTTTATGATATTAAAATCAAATAATTAGGTTTTTTGGAGAGTAAATGTTTGAGTGTAAGCACTAATATAGTGAAAAGTAATGACTAAATTGCACAATACTGGAGCATTAGAATTTAAATTGTGTGGGGGTTTTTGCACGAAATGGCCGGCTTTCGTGCAAAAAGAAATGTGCTTAAAACCCTTCGAGTACTAGTTTACCGCGTGATTGATGAGACTCTAAAATTTGGTGCGCTTTCATTAAGTTCGCAACGCTGATTTTCCCTAGATGTTGGCCTAAGGTGGTTTTAATAGTGCCGTTATCAACCAGCTGGGCTAATTCAGTCAATAACTGATGTTGCACTATCATATCCTCGGTTTGGAACATTGAGCGGGTGTACATAAACTCCCAATGTAGCGAGATACTTTTGCGCTTAAGCTTTAAGATATCAAAGCTGGCAGGGTCGTCAATTAACGCCAATTTACCTTGTGGTTTGATTATTTTGACTATTTCATCAAGATGTTGATCTGTATGAGTAAGGCTAACGACATAGTCAAATTCCCCAAGGTTTTGTTCAGTGCGTTGTGCATTTAAACCTTTTGAGTGATCAAGTACATACTCAACCCCTAATTCGTTAAGCCACGTAACGCTATCAGCTCTTGATGCAGTACCGACAACCGTTACGTTGGTCAGCTGTTTAGCCAGTTGCACTAAGATTGAGCCGACACCACCGGCAGCCCCAATTACTAACAAAGACGCGGGTTTTGCATCACTGGAGCGAGGTATTTGTAAGCGATCGAACAACAATTCCCATGCAGTAATACTGGTCAGTGGCAATGCTGCGGTTTGGGCATCATTTAAAGTGGTAGGCGCACGACCAACAATGCGCTCATCAACCAGTTGAAACTCTGCATTACTGCCTGAACGAGTTAAATCACCGGCGTAATAAACACGGTCGCCAATATTAAATAAACTCACTTTATCGCCGACTGCTCTTACAATACCCACCGCATCCCAACCAATGACTTTATGACCTTCATCAGGACTTACATTAGCGCGAATTTTTGCATCCACAGGGTTGACCGAAATGGCTTTTACTTCGACTAGCAAATCGTGGTCATGTGCCGTCGGTGTCGGTAGTTCGATAACGGTAAAAGACTGTGTATTAAGTGTTGGTGTTGCTGCTTGGTAGCCGATGGCTTTCATGGGGTAACTCCTTAGTATGTTTATGAGCCCACTATAGCTGATTAATTATTATGAAAAAGAGGGTTGTATCTAAAACACTATCAAATATTTTTTGATAGTTAGCTTAAGTCAGTATTGAGTTTATCAAGCAAACTGATTAGCTGGGCTGCTTCTTGTTCATTAATAGATGGGAATTGGCAGCGAATTTTTTCAGGAATATCAGCAGCCTGTTGTTGTAGTTGTAGGCCGTGAGGTTGCAGCTTAACGACTCGCTTACGTTTATCAGTTTCACCTTTGACCACCGATAAGAGCTGTTTATCGGCCATTTTTTTAAGAATTTGTGTCATTGCGCCACCATCGACCATCGTTTTTTCTAATAGTTGCGCAATACTGACTTTGTCTTCTTCCCAAAGCGCCATCATAACCACATATTGAGGATAAGTGAGATCCAGTTGATTTAATGCATCTCGATAAGCACGTACCACTGAATTTGACGCCATATACAAGCGATGACAAATTTGGTTCTCTAATTTTAATTGTGGGTATTTCATGAATGCTCTCTATACGGCTAGACAATACATTTTAATTTGCACACAAAGTATTTGCAATCATGATTTTTCTGCTTTATTATTTTGCATGCAAAATACTTTAACGTTTAACCTTAAATAAGGAAAAGACCATGAAAGAATTACTACAAGTCGCATATACAGCTAAAGCAACTGCAACAGGTGGCCGTGAAGGGTCTGCAAAATCAGACGATGGCCGTTTAAATGTCGCGCTTTCAACCCCTAAAGGCTTAGGTGGCGATGATGGTCAAGGTACTAACCCTGAGCAATTGTTTGCAGCAGGCTATGCCGCATGCTTCATTGGTGCATTAAAATTAGTAGCGGGCCAGGCTAAAATTAAATTACCTGCTGATACCCGTATTGATTCAGAAGTATCAATTGGTCCAATCGAAGGGGGCTTTGGGATTGCTGTAAAACTGGCTGTATTTGTTGGTGATTTAGATAAAACCATCGCTGAAGAATTAGTCACTAAAGCGCACGAAGTTTGCCCATACTCAAATGCCACTCGTGGTAATATCGCAATTGAATTATCGGTGATCTAAGTTTTGTTAAATTAATTTTAAAAAGGCGCATTTTAAATCAAAATGCGCCTTTTTTACGACCGTTAGTTTATAATCCAGGGCGTTTTACGAACAACAAATAAAGGGTGGTAGCCATGTGGCAGTGTGTTTTTTTGATTTTTTCAATCCTTGGGTGTTGTTTTCTCTACTTAACGAATAAACATCAAGATGCTTTAATTAATACATTGGCTGTTAAACCGTGGCGAATTTTAGGTTATTTTTTTCTATTCGTATCACTACTGGGGTGGCTTTGGTTGTTTACGATTAGTAACGCAATTTTTACTTGGGTTGTAATTAATATGGTCACACTGGGTTGTGCGCCATTGCTAATAAACCGTAGTAGTAAGGCAAAATAAATGCGTATAAAAAAAAGCAACAGAATTGCACCTGATTGGTGGACAAAAACCATTGCCGCCACATTACTAGGGTATTTATTAGCACTGGGGTTAGTTGGCCTATTTGCTTGGTTTGGTCCCGGAGGAATAGACGCAAAGAGTAAAGTACAATTTAATGTATGGCTAACGCCACTAATATGGTTATTAATTGTAAGTTTTAGCTTTTTGTTTAAAAGTGGTTTACGTGCTTTTTTATGGCTATCGGCAAGTAATTGTGTGGTGTATGGCGCGCTGTATTTATTTAAATAGTTTATTTATTAAGGTATGTAGATGAAGATACGCAGCGATGTTTTGCGCATTTATCAATTAATTCATAGTTGGACTGGCATATTCGCAGGGATCATACTGTTTATTGGTTTTTTTGCGGGCTCATTAACTATGTTTAAAGATCAGATAGCGCAATGGGCTACCCCGCCTCATCATGTATTAGCGCCAGTAAAGTTTACGCAGTTAGACAGCTTGATCAGTCAGGCAACCAGCAGCCACGACAAAGCCCGTAGCGGGTTTAGCCTCTATTTAAACGATACAACTCGTTCGCCAATGATGTGGTACGAGCAGGGTACTGCACGAGGTTTAGCGTTAGATAAACAACGACAGCATGCAAGTTTAAATGCACAAGGACAACTGATAACACACCGAGCAGAGCAAGGCGTATTGGCTGAGCTTATTGACCAATTACACCGTAGTGCAGGAATAGCAGGAGCTATTGGTTACCGTATAGCGGGAGAATACGTATTAGGCACTGCCGCAATCGTGTATTTTTTGGCAATTGTGTCAGGCATCATATTTTTACTACCCAGTTTAACTAAAAATTTTTTTGCGATCCGTAAAGATAAAAGCGAAAAACGTTTTTGGCTTGATACCCATAATTTAGTGGGTATAACCAGCTTACCGTTTCATCTTGTTATTAGTTTAACGGTTGTGGTCTTTACTTTTAATAGCCAGATCTATGCAAGCTTAGGTACAGCGGTATATGGCGATCAGCCATTATTTCCAAGGAGCAACACCGTAGCTCACGTTTATCCATTTACAGAGTTACCACCGGTAGCGAAATTTCAAGCAATTGTAGATGAGCAAGCCCCAGGCTATATTATCAAAGAGCTTCGTTTTGTTGGTCTTGATACAGCATGGCCGTTTGCACAACTGGGAATTTATAACCCAACAGCGTTGATGCGCGGGCCAACCACCGACTATATTTTTATGCATCCTTTTACACTTGAAGTAAGCAATAATTCAGCCAGTACAACGGATGATGCAATATGGAATCGCATTGTAGCCAGTTTTTATGCGCTGCACTTTGGTAGCTTTGGTGGTGATATTGGCCGTTGGAGCTATTTTATACTTGGTTTGGGCGGCGCATTTTTATTTTACAGTGGTAACTTATTGTGGCTTGAAAAACGCCGTGTTAAACAACAAAGTGCTGAAAATGTAAAACAAACACGTGCTTGTAGATTAATGGCTGCAGCTACTGTGGGGATGTGTCTAGGATCGATAGCGGGTGTAGCAATCACGATGGTGGTAGCAAAGTGGTTGTATCCGTTGGTAGATAATATAAACCATGCGTATTTATACAGTTACTACGGTGTATTTTTTTCATTTGTGTTTTACAGCTTTTACAAAGGAGCTGCCAAAGCGGGAATTACATTATTAAAAGTATGTATGTTTAGTTGTTTTGCAATCACTGCTACGTCACTTGTAGCAATGTTACTGCCACAACTAGGTTTATACGTTGTAATTAACTTTACGAGTATCGGTGTTGATATTGTTGCGCTTTTAGCGGGGTTTGCGTTTATGTATTTTTATAAAATTACAAAACATCGTGCTCTGTACGGGCCTAAAGACAGCGTATGGGCATTACCTAAGCCGTTATCCACGATTTAATATAAAATATTTACTAATTTATGGTATGAAATCATTAATTAATACTATCTTCCCAATAAATGTAGTTAAATTATTTGTAATTAGACTAGAATATAGACGTAGTTTTAATTAAAGGATAAGTGGAATGCGGCAATTAGCGTTGGCGAAAAAGTTACTATGGCTTACTTTAGGCAGTATTTTTATAACCGTTTTAGTGCTATCAAGTGTGCTTTGGTGGCAACTTTCAAGTAGTAATAAGGTACTTTCAGCACAGGCTGAAACGTTAATAGTGGCTGAAGTAGAAGAAAAGCTAGCAACAAATGCAGCTGCATACGGCGAAAAAATAGCCGGTTTTATTAATGAGGCTTATCGTGTCCCTTTTTCATTGGCTGCTACGCTTGGTAACGAAGCGGCAGACGAAACACTAACCCGTGATTCTGTTGTACAACTTAACCGTTCCATTATTGCTGGTAATTCAATACTTTCATCAATTTATTCGCAATTTGAGGCGAACGGTTTTGATGGTAATGATCAGCAATTTAAAAACGGTTTTGATCATTCGGTCGCAGGTTCAGGTACTTTAGAGATATATTTTACTCGCAGCCGTGAAGGCGTGATTGATCAACAAATTGTCGATGACGCATCAGAAAAATACGTCACAACTAAAAATGAATTTGGCCTACGTGAAGCTGAATGGTACTTGTGTGCAAAAGACAATCGAAAAGCTTGCATAATGGAACCATACCTATACGAAATATCACCGGGTTATTCTGAAATGATGACTTCGTTAACGGTACCCATCCTGCGCTCGGGCAAGTTTATTGGGATCAGTGGGGTGGATATTACCTTACCTGTTTTTCAAACCATGACAGAGCAATTATCAAAAGAACTGTATAACGGTCAAGCTCGGGTTACTTTGTTAAGTTCACTCGATTTGATTGTGGGCAGTAGTCACTACAAAGAAAAGTTAGGTCGTCCACTTAAAGAAGCGGCTCCTGGGAATATTTTAGATGATTACGTTGCGCTGAAAAAGAATGCAGGCGTACTAAAGTCAGGTGATGAATATTTAGTTAACTACCCAATTGACATTAAGCTTGCGGGTAGCCAGTGGACATTGCTTGTTGAAGTACCCATAGAGCTTGCCTTAGAAGGGCCGCAAGCGCTTAGCGCAAGTATGCAAGATAATGCTAATACGTTAGGCGGGCTTATACTCGTGTCTGGTTTAGTGATTGCTGGGGCTGCATTTATTATCATGACGTTAGTGATCAAAAGTATTGTTGCGCCACTTAAGCAAATTCAACAGCGAGTTGATAATTTAGCCAGCGCTGAGGGCGATTTAACGCAAACATTATCTGTCGATACTCATGCTGAGTTAATGGCCTTAGCAACTGGCTTTAATGCATTTTTAGAAAAGCTACGCGATATGATTGCTCAGCTCAAAGATGTGTCAGGCCAAACAAAAGATCAAGCGCAAATTGCAGCGCATGTTGCCGTAGATACAAAGCAAAATGTACAAGCGCAATTTCAAGAAATTGAAAGCGTAGTGACTGCCATGAATGAAATGAGCGCCACGGCATTGGAAGTGGCTCGTGCATCTGAGCAATCGGCTCAGCAAGCTGATGAGATTAATAGCTTAGTTGTTAGCAGTGAAACAAGTTTGTCGTCTGCAGTAACGCAAGTTAAAACAATGTCTGAAGAAATCAAGCAGGCTAACCAAGCAGTTGAAAAAGTAGCGGCAAGAAGTAACGATATTACACAAATTTTAGATGTTATTCGGACTATTTCGGAGCAAACAAACTTACTTGCTCTTAATGCCGCAATTGAAGCTGCACGTGCTGGTGAACAAGGCCGAGGGTTTGCTGTAGTTGCTGATGAGGTTCGTGCGCTAGCATCGAAAACGCGTGCATCAACAGATGACATAAGTGGCCTAATTGATAACCTACAGTTAGAGGTGGGTAATGCATCAACCGTAATTGAAAAAGGGGTAATTCGTGCCCAAACGGCAGTTGATGAAACGACAGTCGCATTTGATGCATTGCACAGTGTTGTTGTTAAGGTTGAAGAAATAACCAACCAAATTACACAAATAGCGACAGCTGCAGAAGAGCAAAGCTCTGTGACTGAGGAAATCAATCGGAATTTAACGCTCATATCTGATGCAGCATCACAATTAGCTGATTTATCAACGCAAGCGGGAGACGGTAGTCAAATGCTGAATCAACTCGTTGCACAGCAAGATGATGCATTGAATAAATTAAAGACTTAAACCCGCCAACAGGTGTTTTAGATCTTAATACAAAAATGTTGAGATCTAAAACACACTGCTTTTATGCTATTTTAACAGCTGTAAAGATAGAAACATTTGCGCTATTAGTCCCGCAGCTAGCCTATTTGAATTTGGTCTATTTAAATAACTACGCAAGCCAGTAAATTGTATTTGAAAAAAACGCGCATATTCAAGTGCTGTTAAATCCTCATCGAGCTCACCTTGGCGCTGTGCTTTTGTAAAAATAATACTTAAGAACTCTTCGAATTGACCTAACAAATTTTGACTTAATGTTTTTAGCGTTGGTTGATCGTCACCAAATTCGCTATTTGCTTTAATAAGCATGCATAAGTTGCTAGGAGTATGATGCTGGTCTTCAATCAATACCTGCGTTACAAACATTGTCAACCCATCAAGCACTTTTGAGTGTGCAGCTAAACAGGTATTTAACTTGTTTTGCATTTGCAATGCGTAGTCTTTTAATGCTTCGCAGTATAGACCTTCTTTAGAACCAAACGCAGCATAAATGCTACCTGGGCGCATGTTTATTGCATCTTGTAGGTCGCGGGTTGAAGTGGTGTTAAAGCCTTTTTGCCAAAATAATTGGCTGGCAGTGCGTACAACCGCATCACGCTCGAATTTAACTTTATTGACCATCATCATCACCTTCTTGAACGAATGCTCAATTTTAACTTGAACAATCGCTCAAAATCAAATAGTCTAGATCAGGTAAATACATTTAAATGACAACTTTGGAGTTAAATAATGACCGATTTTACTTTATATACTCAAGATAACGCACCTGAAGCCGCAAAACCTTTACTGACTAAATCAGTCGCTGCATTTGGTATGTTACCTAATTTACATGCTGTAATGGCAGAGGCGCCAACTTTGCTTGAGGGCTACCAAGTACTGCATGAACTATTTCAAAATACGTCGTTTAACGCTGAAGAGTTAACCGTGGTTTGGCAATCTATAAATGTCGAACATGATTGCCATTATTGCGTACCAGCACACAGTGCGATTGCTGCGGGCATGAAAGTTGATCAAAGTATTGTTGATGCATTGGTAAATAAAACACCGTTAGCAGACACTAAACTTGAAGCACTTCGCGAGACAACGTTGGCAATGACGCGTAGTCGTGGCGTAATAAGTGATGAGCAAATAGTTGCCTTTTTTGCTGCAGGTTATGCTAAGCAACAGTTATTGGAAATTATTGTAGGTTTATCACAAAAAGTAATGAGTAATTACACAAATCATCTGGCAGATACCCCAATCGATGCACCATTCAAAAAGTTTGTAAAATAATCAGTTGCTTTTACAGCGCAGACTTTCCTGCGCTGTATCTTGAGGTGGTTTGGGTGTAGTATTTAAAGTTATTTAAAAATAACCTGCTTATCACTACGCGTGTATATACGCTTTTCAGGTTTAGTCCACTCACCTTTTTTTAAATAAGAAGTCGACACTATAAACTCGCCGTCTTTATAGTCACTAATAGATTTAACTTTAGTAATCCCTTCTTTTGATCCTGTTACAGTTTCGTATGCAACAAACTGTGTTGGGCTCAATACCTTCATAGTACCTTTAGTGTAAAAGCCTGCAGTAGTGAAATAATAAAATACCAGTGACTGTTGCTCACGATCCCAAAAAATCATCGACTCGCCACCGTACTCACCTTTGTTTATCGAGTGTTTGGTATGAATTGCTTGCCCATTTAACGCACGTTCCCATATACCTACATCTTGAATTTTTGGTTTGTTATCAGCAACCTTGAAATCAGCTTGCCATGTACCAAGGTAAGGTTTAAATACTGCTAGCTCAGGGGCTAGCTCGCTAGGTTGGGCGTGAGCAAAAAACGCCAAAGTGAGAAGAAAGGTTAAGGTAAGTGTTTTTATATATGACATAATTAGCGCCTTTAGTTGTTATTCTTTGCATAGTATAGGCGATAGTTCATTGATTAAAAAAATCTTAGTTATTTTTTCGAGTAGTTTTTTGTGTGTGTTAGTACTAGGCGGCTTGCTTGGCTATTGGGCTGCAATTATAAGCTGTGCGTATGTTCTAATGACGGTTATAACTATTTGTGTTTATAAATGGGATAAGCGTTTAGCGATAGACACGGCAAATCAAACACTCAGAGTACCTGAACGTAGTTTGCATATTTTAGCGTTAGTTTGCGGCTGGCCAGGGGCATTGATTGCACAGCAATGGTTTCGGCATAAATCACAAAAGCGTTCATTTATTGTTGTGCTGTGGCTAACCATTTTTATAAATATTAGTGTGTTAGGTGCGGCGTATTACTGGCAATTTATTTAAATTGCTGCATTATCAGGTTATATAAAAATAAAAAGTTAAATATTATGCATGTTTTTTACCGCTGTTATCACTTTATTTTAAAATGTATTGTCATTTTCATTGGTATACCTCACCCACGTTTATATCAAGGTTATTCGGGGCTAGAGCAATGGGCAGCCCAATGGAATAGCGAAAAACCTGTGTTAGTCGTCAGTGACGCGACCTTACAAAAGCTTGGCGTGCTTAAGCAGACACTAGCGCAACTTGACGAGAAAAAAATAACTTGGCATTTATATACTGATGTTGCTCCAAATCCTACCATAGACAATGTTGAGCATGGCCTTGAAATGTATATAGAACATCATTGCACAGGCATTATTGCCATTGGTGGGGGCTCGGTAATGGACTGCGCTAAATTGATTGGAGCACGTGCCGTGAGGCCTAGTAAATCGGTAAAACAATTAAAAGGGCTTTTTAAAGTACTTAAATCTTTACCGCCTTTGTGTGCTATTCCAACAACAGCAGGAACAGGCTCAGAAACCACTGTTGCAGCCGTTGTTAACGACCCTAATACCAAAACAAAGTATGCCGTAACTGATTTTTCATTGGTGCCAAGTGATGCGGTTTTAATTGGCGAACTAACACAAAGTGTGCCTGACTTTATTACAGCTGCAACGGGTATCGACGCGTTAACGCATGCCATCGAGGCGTATATAGGGACTATTGGCTTAGCATTTAGCAATGAAAAATCACTCCAGGCGATAGATCTTATTTTAAAAAACCTTAAAGTTGCTTATAACGAAGGTGATAACTTAGTTGCCAGAGAGCAAATGTTACTGGCCTCTTTTTACGCTGGACAGGCATTTACCCGTACATCGGTAGGGTATGTACATGCTATCGCGCATCAATTTGGCGCGCAATATGGCACCGCACATGGTTTAGCTAATAGTGTACTATTAATGCCCGTTTTGAGGTTTTATGGCAAAGCAATATACCTTAAACTGGCTGAGATTGCGGATTATTGTAAGTTGACACAGCCCCAGCAAAGTACTGAGCAAAAGGCGTTGTTATTACTTAAAACGTTTGATGATTTATTAGCATCTTTAGCCATACCGAAAACGTTACCTGAGATAAAAGTAAACGATATATCGGGTATCTCACAAGCGGCAATGAAAGAAGCGCATCCAGATTATCCCGTGCCAGTATTTATGAGTCATTCACAATGTGAAGCAATTGTTCTGCAATTAACTCAGCAATCAAGTCAGTAATAGGCTTTAAGCGTATGAGTTTGGCAAGAAGCGTCGTTCCTGCAAGAGAAAATTGCAGGAACGAATTCACGAAATTAAATCAACGCCTTAGCTGAGCCTCAGGCTGGTTTAGTAAATTAATAACTGGATTTTGTTCAATTATTTTTGATTTTAAAGCAAAGCCAATAATTAAGCCTGCAATAAAGCCACCAATATGAGCGCCATAGTCAACACCATCTGGCGCAGAGATCATGCCAAAAATATTGATCCCTAACCAAATTACAAAAAACCAAACCGCAGATAACTTTTTCTGATAAATGATGATCATAAAGGTTAAGCTTGCGTGCCTAAACCACATTAAATACATACCAAATAAACCAGCGATAGCACCGCTTGCCCCTACACTTGGAATTGCTGAATTTGGATCAACGATAAAGCTAGCAAAAGACGCCGCCAAGCCACAGACCATATACCACATTAAAAACTTTTTATGGCCTAATACGTCTTCTAGGTTATCGCCAATAATGTATAAAAAGTACATATTACCGATAAGGTGCATTACTGAGCCATGTAAAAACACACAGGTAATCACGCTCCATAAATGTTCGCCTTGAGAAATCTTACTTGGGTTCATGGCAAACAGTTCGAGTGTGGTGCTGAATGCGGTGGTATTAAAAAAATACAAGGCAAAAATAATGGCATTGAGAGCAATTAAACTGCGTGTTACCCACGGCGTTTGTTTTGGTTTTAGGTTATATTCAACCGGCATTTGCGTTAAAAATTGAAACAGGTAAGTTTTCCAACTAACTTTTTGATTTAGCTTGTCTAAGCTCGCTTTAAGTTCAGGGCTATTTTCAACGCTTTCTAATTGATCTTTTTCAATCCAACTACCATCACAATGACGGCACACATCAATTTCTGTATGGAAATCTTCGAGTAAATGAAAACGCTCTAAATTTTTATTACAATCAGGGCAATCTAGTTTGGAGATCCCCAACGACTCACCAAAATGAGTTTCGTATTTATCGCCGATTGGGCCTTCATTGATCTCGGCAATCATTCTATTAACTTCGTTTTTTTCAAACCATAGTCCACCACATTCACGACAAATATCAATTTCTTCACCTTGATAATGCGTCACTTCTAATGGATGGGTAATACAATGTGGACAGCGCTTAGTTGGCATTATTAGTGTCCTTTAATGAGCCAATAATTATATCGTTTTTCTTTAATTCGTTTTGCAAGTTTAATGCACTCGCCTGAAGCTTAGGCAGTGTTTGCAATTCAATAATATCAGTAATTTTATTGAGTTCTTTATTATCGACGGTTTTTAGAACATCAGATATTTTTGGGTTGTGGGTCATTAGGTAGTGATGCCACGGTGAATCGCCTTTTCTAAATCGTTTATAACTTCAACTATAAAGAATGATGGCAAGATTTCACTACTTACCATCAAAAATGTTTAAAGCGCAGTTTGGCTAGCTTCTATTTCATCTAACTCTATAGTTAATATAGTTTTTTTATCAATAGTGATCCATCTTCTATAGGTCAAGTAACCATCTTTACTTACTTCAACGTCATACTCACCTTCATCAAGTTCGATCCCTGCTTTATACTTAGGCCTAATATTCATAATACGAATAAGTGCATCCTCAGGTGATGTAATAACGGTAAGCGAAATTGGGCTAATAGTTTCTTCAACAACAGGGGTTGGTTGCTCAATAGGTTTTTGTGGCTGTTCAACTTTAGAACTTGTAGCACAGCCAGACAGCATTAATATAGCAGCTAATACGCTTAATTTTTTCATAATTACTCCATTAAATTTAATAATAAACATAGCTGTTTATACAGTTTAATTGTCATGAAGATTCACGGAATACATAAGGAAGGTTTGATGTGTATATTATTCCAGTCTTCCATGACTTCAATACTTATTGAGATAATAAATAAGAGCGCATTTTAGTATGTATCAACATAAGGTTCAAATTATAGTTACGAATAATTGTTTTTTTATCTAATTTGTTATGCTTTATGCAATAAAAAGTAGTCTGTGTATATATTAATTACCACTTTAGTTTAGGTTTTAGGTGTATGGGAGGCTAAAGGTATGGGCATAAGGTTTATCTTTAATATAACTCGAAGAGGTGCGTCTTATATACCCAAATCCCCCCCCAAGACGCTCGCATCTTGAGGTGATTTGTGTATGTGCTGCGTTATCGCCTATTTATGGGAACAACCACACACCATAGGCTCTGATTTGCCTAAATATCAAACATAATGCTGTAAAATAAATCACGAAAGGTCAACGCGCCCTTGCAACAGGCTAAGATCTAACTAAGCGTTTTAGTCTCTTTAAATCTAGTAAATCGCTTCCATGCACCCCAGATTAAACAAGCAACAAGCAGAAATACCATGATGTAAAATGCTAAAATAGCTACTTTTATTATCAGCAAACATGCAATCACAAGAGCGAATACGCACACGATACGAATAACTGGGCTTTTGATAAATTTACTTGAAAAAAATAAGGCGGTTAGGCTTAGCTTTCTACGGTTGTTTTTATTAACTTCCATGTTTTATGTTCCTTGGTGTTTTTGTATTAGGGTAATTTACTTGTTTAAGTTAGTGCGCACTTTGTGCAATGATAACGTCATCATCATGATTATCTCGCTCAAAGTCCAGGCTAAATTGACCTTGGTGGGTTATAGTAAAAATAGCGCGCGTCCAGTTTTCAGGTTGGTCTTGGGTGGCATTTTTAAATAGAGTGTTGAATAAATCGACTATTTCGTCTGTCACGGTAATTGGCTGTTTACTTGAGTCATCTGTTGTAAGCCTTTTAAAATCGAGTTTAATTTTGCTGAGCTAGCTGTTTTTCAGATAATTGCTGAATGTCTATTTCAGCTTCTTCAATATAGTCATTGTCACCATAATCTATGGCTAGTTCCAGGCGTTGCTGAAATAGTGCGGTTGATTTTTCAATTTCGCCTAATTCAAATTTAAGCACGGCTAGTTGGAATATGCAGTTAAACTTATTTATAAAAGTATCTTCAGGGCAATCAAAGTCTGTTTTTGACATTTCTTTTAGGTAATATTCAGCATCTTCCATTAAACCAAGTTCGTAACTATTGTTTGCTAAATTATTTAAAATGAGATGTTTTACTTCTTCTAAATCAGGATTACTCAAAATTTCTTTATTAAGCTGCAACGCTTCTTCATATCGCCCAATTTCATGGAAGCAAGCCGCTTTTAATGCAATTAAATTAGACACTTCGTTTTGAGTGCGGTGGTTAGCATTGGCGATCGCTGCTTGTAAGTATTTCAGTGCATTTTGGTGTTCATTAAATTCGCTATAGGATTTGTATAAACGGTGATTTAAAGAAAATACTTGCTCTTGATTTAACTTTTTTAAAGTTGCATTTAATTCTAACGCTATCGTTGAGTGACTAATAATTTCAGACTCATAATCATAGTTCTTAGAGTAAATCATTGATATATAATAATTTGCGTATAGTTTCTCTTCATTTGTATGCGAACTAGCTAATAATTCACTTAAATTCTCTAACATACCAGAAAAGCTAAACGTACATTCAGGGTCTTCCATCGTTTTACCCAACTCGAGGATTTTAGATACAAGGTTAGATTTTTTTGACTTAAATATTTTGTTTAGTAATGTAGAACCCACATTGAGCTTTTTCATTTTATTCATCCTTAAATTTTAAATTGGTTTTCTAATGGATTTACTAAGTAACGAGGATTTAATCATCGTGATTATCACGCTCAAAGTTCAAATTAAACTGGCCTTGGCGCGTGATTGTAAAAATGGCACGCGTCCAGTTTTCTGGTTGGTGTTTAGTGGCTTTATCAAACACTTGTTTGAATAAATCGACTATCTCGTCAGTAACAGCGATTGGATGTTCACTTACGTCATCGGCTGTTTTATAATGCGCTTTGCATTCAAGTACGTTTTCATCTTCGCAATTTAAGTTAAGCTGCGCTTCAAGCCACAGCTCTTTTATTTGTTGATAAAGGTACTGACCAAGTTGTTGGGGGATGTTTTTAATGTCTGGTTGCATGTGCTGTCCTTAGCATTTAATTAGTTTATGTATTCTTTAATATTAACAATTTATCTTTTAACAATAAAATCTGGCAGTTGTTTTTCCACAGTTCATAATAACTACTTAAATTTATTTTAATTTCAAGTAAAGGTGCAGCAATGTACCAACTTAAATAATAGTCATTGTCAATTCCGTACAAGGCTTCAAAAAATGCAAATGTTACTTCATTATCATTTTTCTTTGAGTCTCTAATTAAATCTCCAAACTCATCAAAAAGCCAATAATGTGGAATATCGTCATCTATGTTAGACTCGAACTCAGTAGGCGTTACAAATTTAATTTCAAAATTATCTGTTGCACTTCGGAGTTCATCATCCAGATTTTCTAATAAATCAACTTGTTCTAATATAAAGTTTTTAGCATGAGATATGATTGCTTCATCGCTAATATTAGCTTTTTCTTTGACTTCTTTAATTGATAAAACGTCCTCTATTACTTGAGTTAGCTTCTCTTGTTCAGGAAGAAATTGTGTTATCTGATTAACGTTATTAATTATTCCTTCCTCATGAAATATATAAGTGAAATGGGACTTATTTAAGGTTTCTTTTTTCTTACAAAAAACTCCCCATTGATTTATTAAATTATGCATCGTGTCGTATTAGGTGTTTGATATTACTTTTTCGAGCTCCCCTGCGAGCAATTCTTTAAAAGTAGAAAACTCTTCAAGTCGGTCTAAGGCTATTCTGTCTCTAAGTTGATAGCTGCTTGAGTTGTGATCGTAAGTTAACACGGATGAACTTGTCTCCCCAATAAGGAGAAGTTTTTTCAAATCATAACTTTCAACCTCATGAAATGTTATATTAGCTTCTAATAACTCAGATTTAAAAGGCTCACCGGCGGTTGTATTTTTTGATCCAAAAATTATCAGTCCATTAAACTCCAACCCATTTTTTATATTCAAAAACTCAATAAAACCATCAGGTAAAGGAATGCAATAATTTACTAATATATCAGAGTTTAGCTTATTAAGTTCTTTTCTTGAAATAGGTCCTTCAATAGTATCTCCCCAGCTGGCTATTTGCTTTGATACTTCATCGAGTAAGTTTTGGTAAGTCATATATCAATGTCCTTTCGGTGGGTATAAAAACCCTGGAGGTACAGGGAATTCAATTTCAACAGATTTTCCATATGGTATCTTACTAGTAAGTTCACGTTGTGCATTTGTAATTGTGTAATGTTCAGAGTTATTTCTGATTAATATCAAATTATCAAAATCATTAGTGCCACCATCGTCTAAAGGTATTTTGTGATGAACGTTATAGCCTTTAGGAACATAACCATTTTTGATCATTTGTATCTGTTTTTCAGAAAAGCCAGCTGCTTTTAAAGCTTTAACTATGTTAGGATCTTCAGCCATTGATTTTAGGTAATTTTTCCGGATCGAAGAATCGAATTTTTTCCTTAATTCTCCATAAGCTGTTCTATCACGTCTTTTGTAATTTAACTTTACCACGTCAATATCTTTAAGTAGGACTTTTTGTCCTCTAAAAGTGCCAATGAATTCATTATGAAGAATCTCGTGACCTGAACTAGTTTTTTTAGCTGACACCTGCGTTGTTACGCCTCGGGTGGTACCTGGTTGTAATGTTGCATCGGGCTTAGCAATGTGCTCAATTAACTTAGGTTGTTCAGGCGATACGGTATGCGAGATGGTTTTGTTAAGTTGATCACGTTTGAGTATCTCGGCCGTTTCAACTAATGAGCGATGCGCATTGGCAAGGTGTTTTGATTTACTTGCTGCAGAAGCCGCCGCCCCTGTACCCCCTGTTAACAGCGCTAATAATATCTCAAACGCCATAACACCGGTTAAGCGTTCTTTATCAACGTAAGAATGGGCTTCAATATAATCATAAGGAAAGCGCGCCAGTGCACTGCGTGTTTCATCATCGCCCATTAAGGCAAGTAATAGCTCAAACGCCTGTGATAATGCGCTGGTTGTTTTTTGGCTAAAGGCTAAAATGGTTTCAAGCTCGTGTTTAACAGCTTGTTTATCACCACTTGCAACGGCGTCAATCATTCCAAGGCAGGCCGAATACACACTGATATTGATATCAATCTATTTTACTTAAAATCATGTTGCACAAAGAGAAAAGAATGAGAAGTAAATGAGGGGAGCAACCAAAGGCTAAACGCTATTCTTTAAAAAACTGTAGCGTCTAGCCTTGCAACATCCATGTTGTTAAAGAGCGGGTTTATTTATATGTTCGTTTATTCTGGTTTTGGCGGGTTAACATTGATTAGCCAATCAGGAATATACTCATTTTCAACGCTGAGCTGATAGCCTTTGACTTCTTTAGCGATAATAGCCATTGCGGTTAATGCTAAAGGAATAGCGCCTTCATTGGCGCCTAATTGCTCTTCATCACTGTAATATTCTTGGTGCAGTAATAAGGCTTTCTCCATGGCGCTGTTGTAGGCTTGCTCCCCATTTTCGGTGAAGATGGCTTCGATCACAGAAACTAACGGAAATTCTAAGCGACTGACCAGTAAATATATCTCATCATCTGGGAAATCATCCGGGTTAGAGGTGATATACGCTTGCTCAAGCAGGTGGGCTAAATCGGCGTTTGGATTGAATAGTCCTTTGAGTAAGTCAGCTAATGCATAATCAAACGGTTTGCGTTGGTCACCCAATCGCGCTTTGCTAAACACTTGATTGTCGATGGTGGCTAAAAAATCAATAGCGTCTTGATTACGCACGATAATGGCAGCATACAATGCTTCTAACCACGTAGCGTGTTTAGTACCATAGTCATCCGCTTTACCAATTACCTCTAGGTATTCGTCATCATAAAAAAATGGAAAGGCTTGACCATCATTGGCGTTACTTTGAAAAATACCGTGGCCTAATTGTGATGCGCGTAGCAGGTATAACCAAGCGTGATAGCCATTGGGGTTTTCAATGGCTTCCATGGGGAAGGTGTCTATCAGGTTTGTTTTAAAGCTAAAATGCATTTGGTAACCAGGATTTTTCTGGATCATAGCAATTTCATCTACTTGAAGCCTACCATATAATTTTATTGCTCTTTCATAGCTTCTTTGTGCAAAGCTGTAATGGCTTTTAATCATTTAAAATTACTCCTTAAAATCCGATATCAAAAATTGACACATCAATAACGTCAATTATGCCATTGTCATTGGCTTTTTGTTGTATGCCAATATATTCAATACCCTGTTTTCTTTTTGCAATTCTGAACTCATCCAGCATATCTTCAATCCCCTGAACCTGCTTAGTAAACGCCTCTTCACCGACTTTACCATAGCGAGGGTCTTTTGTGAGTATGCGTAGTTTATCGTTATAATTTTTTATCACTGAATCCATGTACTCAGGAGAGCCTTGCTGGGCACGCTCTGTTCCTGCCATTCTGCTGCCCCATGTTGCATTACCGCCTTTGGCTTCCATGATAAGGACTTTACCATTTTCGGTGACATACACTTGGTCAAACTCACCTTGTTTGCCGTTACCGGGTAATTTGGTGTTTAACGGTTTGGCGTTAGGGTAGTTTTGTTGTACATAAATACGGGCGGCTTCTTCACCTAAATCTTCGCTGGCTAGCCGCATGGCTTTTTGTGCATCTGTTAACGCATCAGCGTCTCCTGCAAGCAATGCGGCGTCACGTTGTGCAACGGCTTTATTACGCGCTGTTTCTAATGTTTTTAAACGTCTTCTTGCGGCTGAGTCTAAGTTGCTGTGTTTAATTTTTAATTTTTGTGACAGGATGTTAAACACATCGATTTGGTCAGATACTGTAACTAACGCGCCATTTTCATAACGCAGTTTAGGTGGTTTACTCCCATCTATGCGCTGTATGATGACTTTACCGTCTGCATTGGTGTATGCACGGTAGTTGCCACGGATATCATCACGTAGGTTTTGTAACAAATAGTCAGCATGGGCTTTGGCTGACACCTGCGTTGTTACGCCTCGGGTGGTACCTGGTTGTAATGTTGCATCGGGCTTAGCAATGTGCTCAATTAACTTAGGTTGTTCAGGCGATACGGTATGCGAGATGGTTTTGTTAAGTTGCTCTCGTTTGAGTATCTCGGCCGTTTCAACTAATGAGCGATGCGCATTGGCAAGGTGTTTTGATTTACTTGCTGCAGAAGCCGCCGCCCCTGTACCCCCTGTTAACAGCGCTAATAATATCTCAAACGCCATAACACCGGTTAAGCGTTCTTTATCAACGTAAGAATGGGCTTCAATATAATCATAAGGAAAGCGCGCCAGTGCACTGCGTGTTTCATCATCGCCCATTAAGGCAAGTAATAGCTCAAAGGCTTGTGATAATGCGTTGGTTGTTTTTTGGCTAAAGGCTAAAATGGTTTCAAGCTCGTGTTTAACCGCTTGTTTATCACCACTTGCAACGGCGTCAATCATTCTAAAGCAGGCCGAATACACACTGATATTGATATCAATGCCCAGGACGATTAAATCGGCGATACCCGTTACAAGGGATTTGGCGCCTTGGTACAGGCCCGTTGCCCTAGCGCCAGTTTCAATCATCCATTGGGTAAAAAAGTCTTCTTGCTCAAAAATGGCATCACCAATCGCGGCTTGCCTGCGAATTTCATCAAGCATGGAGGTAAGGTGTTGATTGAATTCTTTGCGCAATTGAATAAGGCGCTGCTCATCGGCTTGGGTGGTAGCTGATAATGTCACTTGGCTTTTACCTTGCGGTAAATTAGTCAAGGTTGCTACGCCGTTCGCCAGTGAGCCGGTGTGTTCAACGCCATCATTATCAATAATATGGTAGTCAATACCTTCAACGGCGGAGCCATCATCGTAAAAGTATTCAAGTTCAAGCTGAGCTAATGAGCCTGCAGATAGCGTATTGTCACTTAAATCAAACGCGGTGATTTGACTAATACTCGACGGCGTCGTGGCACTTGGACTACTGACGGTTTGTGGACTTTCAATGTCGTAATCAACCGGCCCATCAAAGGTGATGAGGTTACTGTCGAGGGTGAGTATGTTAGTGGCAATGATGGTGGCGTTGCCTTGGCTGTCGAGTTTAATTTCGCCACCGGCGTTATGAATAATTAAATCGCCATCCCCAGAGCCGGTAATGTTAATTGACTTGCTGGTTTGTAAAAAGGTGGAGCCTGCGGCGACATTAATGGTTAAATCGCTGTCTTCAGTTTTTAGTAAAATATCGCTTTGGGCGTTTATTTTAACTGCACGCCCTGACACGAGCGATATTTCTTGGTCGGCTTTTATTGTGGTGTTTTTACCTGAAAAAGTGTGAACCCCCGCACTTTGGTAATTGATATTAGCGCTGTTGGTTGTGTGTTTAAAGTCATTTTTAACATCAATAAATTGATTGTTTTTAATAACAAACTGTACGTTGTTGTTTTCGGTTTCTAGGCACAAGTCGCGACCAGCGTGTAAATTAATAGTCCCGAGTTGGCTGATCCATTCAATAAATTGGCGGCCTGATTGTTTGGCGTTTAGCTCTAGGTAATGCTCGCTGGCGAGTGTTTGTAAAATAACTTTGGGTTGTTGGTCGTCGTCATCAAAAAACAGTTCGTTGTGGGCTGCGCTCAATATTCGGTTATGAGTCGGGTTTGCAGCTGTGACTACGCTGGGTTGATTTGCGTTAAGGGCAAATCCCATAATATAAGTATTGTTAGGATCATTATTTATACAGCCAATCAGGACTTCTGAATCGCCAACTAGTGGAAAATGCCAACCGGTGGCTTGCGCTTGATTTTGGCACGCGTACAAGGCTAGTTTTTGTAGTGCCGGACTTGATTGGGCTGTTGGTCTGGCGGTTTTATCAAAGTCTGCGCGAGCGCGGTACTGCCCATTGTCATCAATAAATGCGCCACCGGTGAGTGATTCAACTTTCGCTGGGAACACCATGGGCTTGGGATCATGAACAGGTGGCAGTGGTTTAAACGCAGTACCACGTTCAATAAATTGGGCCGTGCAGCTGTATTTTGTAAGACCTTCGTGGCTATTTTCATCACTGGGTTGTTCGCTGTTGTGCTCAATAGCAATGCAGAGTAGATCACCACTGGCGGCAGTGCCTGTTTGATCGTCGAGTGAAATAGAGCTACCCGCAAATAAGTCGCATACATTGCCTGTTAGCGTGACCCGTTTTGCAAGGCTTGACAGTGCATTGCTAAAATTTTGCGCTTGCAATGTGGCTTGTGAGTGAGTGGGTGCACATGGCTCAAAAAAAGATTGGCTGTTACTTGCTACAGTTTCAAATTGGCCATAACTATTGCTTATTGCGGCATTATTATGTAGTGATTCACTCACTTGAGCATGCATAAAACCAACAAATTCATGCTGGTATTGATTATTCATACCGGCACTGTTTTTTACCTGCAACACGCCTCGCTCTAAATAAGGGCTATTTAAGTTGCTGTCACTGATCACGAGCGTTTCGCTGGTATTTTTACTTTCAAACCAATAAAACAAGCCATGTTGTGCCAGTAAGCGGTGTAAAAACTGCCAATTACTTTCCATTGCCTGCACGCACTGGGGCATATCAAGCAGTGAATAGCTTATTCTAAAGTCAATTTGTCCTAAGGAATATCCGGCTTGTAATGCTAAATGACACAGTACGTCTTTTAAGTTTGTATTAATAAAAACTTTACTGTTACAGGTGTTTTTTAATGTGCTCAACCGATCTTTTATTATGACGTGATAACGACGTTTTTTGTGCCCCTGATCTTGGTATAGACCTAAATCAGTACTTTGGGTTACAAGACCTGATTGGTGACGATAATAGTTGTCTTTATTTACAAATGTAATTAAAGCCGATTGCAGTAAAACATTATCAAGGGGAGTGTCTGAGAGTGTGTCGAAGATGAGCGAGAACTCAAAGCTGTTATTAAGGCACTCAAATCCTTTTACTTGTGTTACGTTCATTGTTTTATTGTTTAAATCTAACAATAATCGTGATCGAGACATTTCCTTGTCCTCTTCCTTGGTGGATCTATTATCGGGGTAAAATACATCGTTGTATTGTAATAATCAATTTTTAATTTTTCTATTGAAGCGTTTTTTTGAGTTTTAATGATTTTAAATTGTTTTTATAAACTAAATAATAATTTGTTATTATTTTTAACTGAAGTTATCAAATAGTTGTATTTTTGAACATTATTGAGTTGACAGAATAGGGGGTTACTTTGTATTATGCGCCCAATCTATGGACAGATGTACGGTTATGTTAGCAATAAATGGCTAACTGATTGGCAATCAAGGACGATTTATGACAAAAAAAGACTTTATAAATCAAGTTAATAGCCTTTACTCGCTGGCTTGGTCTTTGACGTGCAATATTTCTTCATTACTTGATCAAATGGGTATTCCGCCGCATCGTGTTTTTTCTGACTCCGTTATGGAGCAGTTTTTTTTCTTTCTTAATAATCCTCCTAAAAACGACGACAAACTTATTTTAATTGATGAAAGTATTTCTGATTATATTCAGGAGCTTTTTTTGTTGAATTCAAAAATAATATCCTCGGTAGATCATGTTGTAATAAAATCAATTACCATAGAAAATCAAGAAAAAAAATCTAATCGTTTTTTATCGAAAATCTTAAATAGGGCAAGCTGGTCTGACTGTGCATCCGTTAGATTTAATCGTGTTATTTGTCCTGTTTATGAAGAGATTCTTTGTAAAAATCAAATTAAAATTAATTAATATATAATATCGAATGAGGCATTAAATGCGTTGTGCAATACAAAAAATAATCTCTGTTTTGTTATTTGTTTCTCTTGCTGCGTGCATGAGTACTAAAGTTGAGTTAGATATAACTGCAACAGATAACTTAAATTTAAATCAGTTTGATGAAGCATTGCCTGTTGTTTTGAGAGTCTATCAATTGTCAGATATTCAAAGCTTCAAAACAGCCACCTTTGAGGAATTATGGAAGTCAGATAAGTCAGTACTAGCAAATTCTTTAATTACGCTTGAAGAGAAAACAATTAATCCTGCGGAAAAAACCACAATTGAATTTGAGCAAGCTGAAAGTGCCCGTTTTGTTGCAATAGTTGCGCTATTTAGAGATCGCCAGGGTGATAAGTGGAAAACCTTTTACCCGCTTGGAGATGGCCCTGTAAAACTATCTACTTCGTTAGATGTGTTAATTACTAATAACGAAGTACAACTGCCTGACGTTGATGAGGCGCAGTAAATGAATATAAAAACCCCTGCAAAACCTGTCTGGGCTGAAGGTGTTTTGTTAGCACAACAACATTTTCAGTTGTTTGATGAGTACCATGAGCAAAACCAAATCGTAAGGCAAAACCTGACTTCGTCGTTAGTGTATGGTTTGCAACATCTTGCACTTGATGAGTCTGCTTTGGCGCGTGGGTTATTAAAAATTACGAGCTTTAAACTGTTACTTGAGAATGGGCGTTTGCTTGAGTTTGATCGCCAACAACACGATGAACTAAAGCTTGAGTTAGATGCAAACACTGATGAAGTCGTTATTTATATTGCTATTGCGGCCAATAAGGTTGTTAGCAATATTGAGGGGTATGCTACCTCAGGCCAATTAAGTGCTTATCAAGCGGATTACATTGAGTTAGGTGATGATCACGATGCTGCGCGTAACCGCGAAGTGTTAATTGCACATCCTAAATATATTTTATTAACCGACAGTGATGTAAAAACGTACTTTGATACTCTGGCATGTTTAAAAATTGCAAGAGCAGAAGATGGTTCATTTGTAATAAATAAGCATTTTGTACCGCCATTATTAAATATCAGTGCGTCAAATTATTTAACCGAATTATTAAATCGTACTGCTAATTTAGTGAATGCAAAAGTTAATGTGTTACTTAGTCGGCGTAAAAACTTTGGCTCGGTTACTGATTTTGGCCCAAATGAGATGAATAGCTTTTTATTACTTAATGCAATGGCGCCTTCAGCTAAACGATTAGATCATTTAAAAAGTTTGGCTATTGTGCACCCTGAGCGTTTGTATTGTGAATTGGTGGATTTAATTAGTTCTGTGTCTATGTTTGAACACAGTGATTTAGTCAACCAAGTACCGCCTTATCAACATAAACAACTTAGCCACGTATTTGGCAAGCTAGATGAGTTATTGACCAAACTACTCGAAGGCGTGGTACCTAAAAAAATGGCTGGGCTTAAACTTGAGAAAGTATCTAATGCGATTTATCAAGTTGCGACCATTGATTCGGCTATTTTTGAAAGCAATGATTTTTACTTAGCCGTATATTTTGAAGCTGAAGATACTAAGTGGATAGAAACTTTTAGTGATCAAGTAAAAGTAGGGGCGACTGAAAAGTTAGACATTATGATTTCTTCAGCACTGGCTGGTGTTCAGTTAACGCATTGCCAACGTCCGCCTAATAAGCTAGCAATAAAAAGTGGTTATGAATATTTCCGTCTTGAATCACATGGCTATATTTGGCAACAAATTATTGAAGAACAATCGTTAAGTTTGTTCATTCCATATGGTTTGCAGGCTGCGCAAATTGAAATAGTTACTGTCGCACGTAATTAACAAGGCTTGATGATGCAACAACAAACAAATGAACAAGATTTAATCGCCAGCATATCGCCAGTTATTAATGCGTTGTCTCCGCTGAAGTTAAAGCAGTCAACTGATCTTGAATTAAATGATTTTCGCGAGTTATTAATCAATAGTTTTGATGAGTTTGAGCGTAATTGCTATGCACAACAGGTAACTACCAGTGTTATGCAAGAGGTCAAATTTGCGTTAACCGCAATGTGTGATGAGTTTGTGATGAGTTCAGGTGCACACTTTCGAATGGATTGGATGTCGCGTCCATTACAGCTGGAATTTTTTGGCAATAACCGCGCTGGTGAAGAGTTTTTTGAGCGCTTAGCCAAGTTACGTACCGGCGGCGAAAATAAGTTTGCAGCGCTCGAAGTGTATTACATTTGTTTGCAACTGGGTTTTGAGGGTATTTATAAAGTCAAAGGTATTGAGCAGCTCAAAGCATTAATTGTGGATGTACGTGCACAAATTGAAGATGTTAAAGGTATTCCTAACACTCAGTTAGCAGATAACGCTGTACCTGCTGAGGGCTTTGTAATGAAAGTAGGCCGTAATATTCCATATTGGGTTATTTTATCTATTTGTTTAGGTTCTATCGCCGCTTTATTTGCGGGCTTTCATTTTGTGATCAACAAGCATGCAACGCAAAGTACGCAAACGATTAATAATCAACTGGAAGTACTCACTCAGTTAAATAAAACCAACGAGACGAGATAAGGTATTACGATGCAAGGAAGAGTAAATAAAGCTGGTATGGTGCATTTTTTACTGGGCTTAGTATCATCGCGAGCGACAGGGCAATTTATTGGCTTAATCGCTGTGCTAACTATTGTATGGTTTGCAGGGCGTGTTGTTGGTTTAGATACAACAGATAAAAGACTTATCGCCATGGGTGCAGTAACCGCTGTATTTATTTTGTTTGTTTTTATTCGTTGGTTATGGACAAAACGCTCTGGTGATAAGCTGGCCTCAGAACTGGCTAGTCATAATGCCGGCTCAAGTGCTGAACTTGATGAAATAAAAGACAAAATGCAAGAAGCATTAGGCTCACTAAAAGCATCGCATTTAGGCGCAGGCTATCGTGGTAATACCGCGTTGTATGCGCTGCCTTGGTATATGATTATTGGCCCTTCAGCCACGGGTAAAAGCACGTTATTTGCCAACTCAGGCTTACATTTTCCGTATTCAAATTCAAGCGAATTACATATTCAAGGTTTTGGCGGCACGCGTAACTGTGATTGGTGGTTCTCTGATCAAGCAATTTTAATTGATACCGCAGGGCGCTACACCACCGAACAATCAGAAAACAAAGAGTGGCTGTCATTTTTAAATTTACTCAAAAAATATCGTCCTAAGTTGCCTATTAATGGCGTAATGGTTGCAATTAGTGTTGCTGATGTATTGACCTCAGATAGCGAAGAGATTCGTCAACATGTGAAATTAATTCGTGAGCGTATTGAGGAGTTGATAACGCAGCTGGGCGTCATTTTTCCTGTTTATATTACGTTTACTAAAACGGACTTAATTAGCGGCTTTGAACCTTTTTTTAATGACTTGTCTGAAAAAGAACGCGAACAAGTGTGGGGTGCTTATTTACTCGACATCAGTGAAGATCAAAAAAATGATCCAGCTGAAATGTTTGAAGTCAGAATGGATGAGCTTTATGAACGTTTATGTCAACAACGTTTAGGCAAAGTTGCGCGTGAGCGTAATGAACACCGTAAACAACTCATTCTTGATTTTCCAAACCAGTTTAAATCTGCATCTACTAAGCTAACTGAATTTGTTAATTTACTATTTAAATCAAACCCATATCAAGAAGTTCCTTGGTTTGCCGGCGTATATTTTACCTCAGGGACGCAAGAGGGCACGCCTATAGAGCGTATTGCCAATGGCGTACGCGATCAGTTTGGTGCAGTTGCTGTTGATCAAAAGCAAGAGAGTATTACGCAAAGCTATTTTATTAATCGTGTATTTAATGATGTGATCTTTAAATTGCAAGATCTAACGCGTGGCAACCGTAAAAAGCGTTTAATAGGTCGTTGGCTAAAAGGGTTAACAGTAACCACCAGTTTAGCGTCAATTGCGGCGATAACAGCACTTTTGATCACTTCTTATACGAGCAATCAATTGCTATTAAATCAGGGTGAAACACGCGTTAAAGCAGTTATAGAGGTCAATGTTAATAAAGCGAAAGATGATCAAAAATTAGCAGCAACTTTAGCTTTGTTTGATCATTATCAAGAACTTAATCGGTATGAAAAAGACTTACCGTGGTACTTTATATTTGGCATTTACGAAGGTGATGAAACCACGCAAAGCGTAGAGAACGTGTTATTTAACCAGCTTAATCAGCTGATTACTTTCCCCGCTGAAAAACACGTTTTAGCGCAATTAAAGTTACATGAAAACCAATGGGATACAGATGATGTTGATGCGCGTGCGAGTATCCGTCAGCCTTATTACGATGCACTTAAATTACACCTTATGTTAGGTGCTCACTCTGAGCATAAAGATGACGAATTTGCCAAAGCGCAGTTGCTCGAGTTTATAAGTGGTCATTTTAATATTGATTTATCAGCGCAAGAAGAAACGCCGATCTACATGCAATTGACTGCATTACTAGATTTATACTTAAATAATATTAGTGCTGATATTGAGCACCCAGGTGCCATTGTATTTTGGCAAGCAAACGAAACGGCCATTATCAATGCTCGAAACAACTTAAATACGCAGCCAGAAGCACAGCCACTTTACAAGCAGATAGTTGCCAGCTTTGCTGAGCGAAAAAAAGCATTGCAGTTAAATCAATTTATGTCGGCTAACAATCGAGATGTATTAAAAAGTAGTTACGCCATTCCTTATGTATATACCAACGCAGGGTGGCGCGAGTATGTTTACCCAGAAATAAAGCGCGTATCACGCTTGGTGTTCTCTGGCGATTGGGTTATGGGCACGAGCAATGAAGAAGGTAAAAATGCGGTTGATGAAGCACAAGCTGACACGCTTGCTAAAGCCATGCGCGCTTATTACTTTAAAGATTATGGCAATACGTGGTTTGAATTTTTAAAGAGTATTCAAGTGCCAGCGTTTAGAGATTTAAATGATGCCAGTATTGATTTTGCACGTTTATCTTCAAACGATGGTCCATTAATCGACTTAATGACGCTGGTAAATAATAACATTATCGTTGCTGATGAACCGTCAGTTGTGACGGCAAATAACGACAAAATAGCAACGTTGGTGGCTGGAGCTGCTGATGTTGCGCAGAAAAAAGCAGCTAAGGGCAAGTTAGCTAAACTTGATAGCCCAGATTTTTCAAAAATGAGCACAGTGAGAGCACCTGAACTTGAATCACGCTTTGCTGATTTACGCCGTTTTACGCAAAATGATGAGAATAAACGCAGCTCTGATTACATGGGGCAATATATTAGCTCGCTAAGCAGTATTCATTCAGACATTAAAGCAATGGCTGCCAGTAATGAAGACGATGGTCAAGCGATGATCTTTGTTCAAGATTTGCTCTCAGGTAATAATCAAACAAATGCACTGCAATCGTCGTGGATCATAATTGAAAGCCAAACACGTGCGCTAGACCCACAAACAAAAGAAACGCTAGATGCGTTATTTAAAGCACCTTTGCAAGCAGGTATCGCCACTATCATGGCTAAAGCGCGTAGCCAATTAAACGAAGAGTGGGAAAACCAAGTTTACACCATGTACAACAATAGTATTGCGGGTAAATACCCTTTTAATTTAACGGGACCTGATGCCGCAATTGCTGATGTATCTGAGTTTTTAAATAGCGAAACCGGCATTTTATGGAACTTTATAAATCATCAGTTAAAGCCGTTTATGAAAGTGCGCCGCGGTGTATGGGAAGAAAAACTATGGAATGGCGTGGGTATTGGCTTAAATAAAGAGTTACTAGATGGTTTAACAAGAGCGAATAAGGTAACTCGTTCATTATTTACCAGTGGCTCTGATGCAGCAGGTTTTAATTTCCAAATGATGCCCGTGCCGCAAAAAGGTATTCGCGAAACCTATCTTGGGTTTTCAGCACAAGGTTATCGTTATCGTAATGAGCCTGAAGAGTGGCGTAACTTTTCTTGGCCAGGACGTGGCGCTGCCGAAAAAGCAGTGTTGTACGGGTTAGACAATAAAGGTAACCGAATTAGCATTGAGCAAGAAGGTCCCTGGGCATTACTTAAAGTACTCAATAACGCGGATGTTAAGTGGGTAAAAGGCACTGAGTTTATCGCTACTTGGGATTTAAAAGATAAATCAGATAACGCTTTAACTGTGCAGTTTTCTTTGAAATCGGGGCGTAACAGCGGTGTGTTTTCTAAATATATGCTGACATCTTTTGCCTTACCAAATTCTTTATTTGTGCAGTCACCGCAATTTGCACAAGCTAATAAGCACTCGGTTCAGTAGGGGGAGGGATGTTTAATTTATTTTCTAAAAAGAAGACCCCTACGCTTGTAAAGCAGTATAACTATGGATACATGGGCAAAACTCCCGTGCGCCCTGATTTTGTAAAACTCAATATCTCATCGCGTGAATCCGTGGCGCTTGATCATTGGTTACAAGAAGGTTTTGCGCATCTAAATCGCGGCAGAAAGGTGAATAACATCTCACCACTCAATGGTGTTAAGTCGCTGTTTTTTATATCAGGTAATAGTGATGATGGTAGTTTATTGGGGGTGTTGCAGCCAAGTAAAGATAGCAGTGGTCGCTTTTATCCATTTAGTTCGTTTATTCACAGTGGATTAGACACTTATAAGCGTCATCCTGCATTTTTGTTTTTATATGCAAGCCATGTGATAGAGCATGTAATCGGTGTCAATGAACGCATAAAAGAGGCACCTTCAATTGATGCGATGACTACGCAAGCAAAAGCGTATGAAGCGGTGGCAGAAGCATTAAAACAACAGCCTAATCTAAATCAAGAACTCGATAAATTACGCCTGATCCCAATGAGTGTGTTTTGGCAGCATTTAGGCATGAATGATATACATCAGCGTGCGGTGTTAATTGAGTCACTCTCTGCAGTATTAAAATCGATAGCAAACAGGGGGTGTTTACGTAGCCAGTTTGGTATTCGTCTGCCAATGCCGCATTTTAGCCATGAGAGCTCTCTTGTAGCAGGGTTTTGGCTACATTTAGTTGCATCAGTTGTGGCAGATCATAATTGGCAACCTTGGTTTTTTTATCAACTTGGTTGCGAGCAATATGCACCCAGCTTGACCATTTATTGTAGGCCTATTCCGGCATCGTATTTTAGTTCAGTGTGGCTAAACGATAATAAATCACAAGACGTGATTGATTTAGTAAATTTACCACTTGATAAAATGCCAAGCGATTACAGCCTTAATTTTGCTGATATGGATAATGTAAGTGTTTACGACGCGCTAAGACGATGGTGCAAAGCATGAATATGACTCATCCACACACGCACTCTAGTTGGCAACTTTGGTTTGAAGAATTATCAGCCCCATTAACAGGCGGCTTGATTTGTGGCGAAGATTTAAAATACGAAGAAACGTTTAAAAGCTTAAAGGCGTCATCTTCTGGTGTGGGTGAAGTTGATTTTAAAGTCATGTTTATTCAAGCCACTGATTTATTGCAAACCCAAAGTAAAGATTTGCGACTGGTCAGCTATTTATGTCTTGCTGCAACCAGCGAGTTTGGTGTTGTTGGCCTTACATATTCTATTAAATTATTTAATAAGATTTTGGGCGATTTTGCTGAACAAGCTCACCCGATAAAAGCACGTATGCGAAGCGCGGTGAACACTTGGTTTTTGCAACAACAAGATCGTCTTAAAGGGATTGCGCAAGAGCATACAACAAGCCCTGAGCAATGGGTTGAATTGGCTAATGCGCTGGGGAATTATAATCAGCAATCGGTGCCTTTATTAGATAGCGAGTCTGGCCCATTATCTACTTTAAATGAGTGGAATAATGAGCAAATAAAACGTAATCCAGTTGCTGAGCCTGAAATCAAAGCACCACCTAAAGTCAGTGACTCTGTAGCTCAAAGTACTATCGAACACATTAGTACGACTGATAAAGCAGCTACCGAACAAAGCACAACACGTGTAAGTAGTAACGCGACAATTAATGTTGCAGACATTGCGAATGACACCGCTTATTTAGCGGCAGTTCGTGAATTGCTTAATTTTGACAAAGAGCAAAACAATATTGAGCGAGTGATTAAATTATCACGCGCTGCGCGTTGGTCAGGTTTAAAAATACCAGCAAATGATAACGGAAAAACGCGCCTACCTGCGCCAAGAGCTGCGGCGTTTGCACCAATAGAAAACGCCCTTGCGAATGAGCAGCCTGATCAGGCTTTGCTCCTTGGCGAAGGATTATTTATGGAAGGTGCCATGCAGTTTAACCTTAATTTACAGCTACTTATTTTGAGTGCATTAAAGCAACTAAATAACGCTAAATTAAGTCACTGGTTAGAGCAGCAATTGCTCAACCTAACCAGTCAGTTTCCGTTATTAACGAGCTTACAATACGATGATGGCACAGGGTTATGCAGCCCAGCCAACAAAGAAACGTTATTAGAGCTAGCCAATGAGCAAAATCAGCAAACAAATACAGTGCAAGCAAATGTATTTGATGATGAATATTCTTTACTTGCAGATGAAGTAGCGCAAGGCCAATTAAGCCAAGCACTTAGCAAGGTTGAGCAATTAAGCACCCCTACTGGGTTTGATCAAGCACAAAGTCAGCTTCTAAAAGCAAAGTTGTTACTCAAAGCTGAGCATTATGATCATGCATTGGCAATTTTAACCGAATTACTTGCGCAAATTGAAACCTTTCAATTAGCAAAATGGCAACAGCATTTTTGCATGGAAGTATGGCGTTTTGCCAAGCAATGTTACGCCAATCTGTCTTTGGCAGAGAGTGATGAAATGAGTTTAGCTGCTAAGCAAATTAGTCAGCGAATGATGGTAACAAATCCGGCAAAAGCAATTACCTGGATTTAGTTACAAAGGCCTGACTAATGCGTCGAGGCTAATTGGAATTTAGCAAACAAACTGCAAAGGAAAAAACATGACAGATACATTTCAAAAAGAGATCCCACGCGCTCGGATCAATATCTCGCTTGAGCTTGATACTGATGGCGCATCTCAAAAAAGTGAATTGCCATTAAAAATGTTGGTAATTGGTGATTATTCTAATGGCCAAAATACCCAAGAACTTGCTGAGCGTGAACGCGTTACAATCAATAAAAATAATATTGAGCAAGTACTTAAAGACATGGCCCCTAAAGCCAACTTTCAAGTATCGAACAAAATCAAAGGCGATGGCGAAATTAACGTTAATCTGAAGTTCGATTCATTTAAATCGTTTGACCCAGAACAAGTTGCATCACAAGTGCCTGAGCTAAATAAAATGATGGCAATGCGTAACTTATTGCGTGATTTAAAATCAAACCTGCTTGATAACTCATCATTGCGAAAAGAACTTGAGCGTGTGTTACAAAATCAACCTGAGCTTGACGAGTTAAAAGCCAAGCTTGATGAGATTGCACCGCTTGCCTCAGAAGACGAAAAACAACCACTGGCTCAATAAGGACGTTATCATGTCAATGCAAGAACAATTAAATGTGGCAGCTCATAACGTTGAGCAAGCGCCAACGTCAACCTATGAAAACCTATGTAGTATGGTTGATATTGCCCCTGTTGCAGATGAAATAAAATTAGATGCTTTTCGTGATGCCAGTAACTTGGCTGAAACACGCGCCAATGAGCGTTTAACAGCGGCTATTAACGTTTTTTTAGATATGGCTGGTAACAGTGGTCAAGATGTGACACGCATCGATAAGCTCTTATTAGATGACTACATTGCGACAGTTGATACGATCATATCAAAGCAGTTAGACCAAATATTACATCATCCAAACTTTCAAAAAATGGAGTCTGCATGGCGTTCATTGCGTTATTTAATTAACCGTACACCTAATAACGCCAATATCAAAATTGAAATGCTTGATGTAGATAAAGAAACACTGCGTGATGATTTTGAAGAAGCCCCTGATACGACTCAATCAGCACTTTATAAACATGTTTATACATCTGATTACGACACGCCAGGTGGTGAGCCCGTATCAACGATGGTGTCTAACTTTGAGTTTGATTGCTCTGCGCCTGATGTATCATTACTACAAGAGATTTCGCGCGTATCAGCCGCAGCACATTGCCCATTTATGGGCAGCGTAGGGCCTAAATTTTTCTTAAAAGAATCATTAGACGAAGTATCTAAAATTCAAGATATTGGCTCGTACATGGAGCGTGCAGAATTCTTACGTTGGAAAAATTTCCGCGAATCAGAAGACTCACGTTACATCGGTTTAGCTTTCCCACGCTTTCTATTGCGTTTACCGTATGGTGAAACTAACCCATTGCGTAACTTCAACTACCAAGAAGATGTTAACAGCCAACACCATGAACGCTATTTATGGGGTAACGCCACGTTTGCATTTGCTGCCAACATAATTCGCAGCTTCCATGACAATGGCTGGGCGGTCAATATTCGCGGCCCACAATCGGGCGGTAAAGTTGAGAACTTACCACTGCATTCATTCGAAGCAGGAAAAGGCTCTGAAACTAAAATACCCACTGAAGTGCTTATTTCAGAAACCAAAGAGTTAGAGTTTGCAAACCAAGGTTTTATTCCACTTAGTTATTATAAAAACTCAGACTTTGCTTGTTTTTTCTCAGCAAACAGTGCGCAAAAGCCACAAGTGCTAGAAACGCCAGAAGCGACATCAAACGCGCGTATTAACTCACGCTTACCTTATATTTTCTTGGTATCGCGTATTGCGCATTACTTAAAAGTATTACAGCGCGAGAACATTGGTTCTAGCAAACCGCGTCATGAATTAGAGCAACAGCTTAATGACTGGTTAGGTGCATTAGTGACTAAAATGAACAACCCTGATGAGTCGTTAATTGCAACGCACCCATTAAAAGACGCCAAAGTGACCGTTGCTGAAATTCCAGGCAACCCTGGTTATTACCGCGTAAGTACATACATTGTGCCGCATTTCCAAGTGGAAGGTATTGATGTGCGTTTAGCGCTTGTAGGGCAGATGCCTGGCGAAAAATGAACTGCCAAGCCGCCGATGAAACGAATTTAATGCAGGCTGTTTAAATACGTCAATTTGGTGAGTAGCTGGTTGGTGTACAAAATGATAGGCCGTGCGGCCAAAAAATTGCCCCAAGTTGGTTGCACCCAACTTGGGACATGTTCCCCAGTGGCATGAAGCAGAGGGCTTTTTGGGGGGCATAAACAAGCTTGTTTATGCCAATGCCAACTAACAGGAAACACTTCATTCTAAAAGGAGAATAATGAAATGGCAATTCCAGCGTATATGTGGTTAAAGGATGACCAAGGTAATGACATCAAAGGTTCTGTAACTGTTGCAGAGCGTGAAGGTTCAATTGAGATCCTACACTTTGATCATGAACTTCGCATTCCTACAGATAACGACACGGGTGAACTTACAGGTACTCGTAAGCACGAACCGTTTGTAATTACTAAAGCGGTAGATGCATCTACACCATACTTGTATAAAGCGTGCTCGAACGGTCAAACACTTAAGCAACTTGAGCTTAAATGGTACCGTATCGATGACACAGGGACTGAGCGTGAGTATTTCTGCCACAAGTTGGAAGATGTAAAAATTACGTCTATCTGCCCTACAATGCACAACGTGAAAGACTTGGACAAGGAGCGTTACCCGCACCTTGAAACAGTATGTTTACGTTACAAGCGCATTACTTGGACATACCTTGATGGCAACATCGAGTTCTCTGACTCTTGGACCGAAGGTCGATAAGTTAGGTTTTCAAAGGATATGCGCAAGCATATCCTTTTCTCGAGGTAATTCATGGCGTTGTTCGATTTTTTAACTCAACCTGTTATACGTAATGGTCATCAGGGCTTTCAAACTGATGAACAAAATAGTGTCTGTAATCATTTAAATGAATTGTTAAATGCACGGCGTGGTGTATTAAAGCACCTTGCTGATTATGGTTTGCCTGATGTTGAAGATATCTATGAAGGCTTACCTTACTCGCAGCACACATTAGCGTTTGAAGTTAAAAAATTGATTGAAAAATATGAGCCAAGAGTCCGTTATGCCAATGTTATACCAATGGAAATACGTGAAGAAAATTGCGTTATTAGGTTAGACATACAGGCATTTTTGACCTCTGGACACAGTATTAAATTAAACACTCGGTTTGAATCTGGCGGTAAGGCTGACGTAATTCAACATGCTAGAAACAGCGATTAACCGCTTTTTAAAAGGATATTTTAATGCAGCAGTATTTTGATGCACAAATGCGTTTACTCACGCAGGCAGGCAAACAATTTGCACAGTACTATCCTGAGCATGCTGGGATGCTTAACATTGACGCATTAAAAGATCGCGACCCGCATATTGAGCGTTTGCTCGAAGGGATGGCGTACTTAACTGCACACACGCAAAAACGTTTAGATGAATCAGTCCCCGAAGTCTCAGAACAAGTGTTGCGCCAATTATGCCCTATTTTATTAAGTTATTATCCGTCAAGCACCGTGGTTAAATTTAGCCCAAAACTGGCTATGCAAAAAACGCATTTGATTGAGAAAGGGCTAACATTAAAAGCCGATAACACAGCGGTAGACCATAAAAACATTACCTTCACCACAACTCACGACTTAACTATTGCGCCACTTGATGTGGAGCATGTGCGGTATCAAGAGTCGCATTTAGGGGCTGAATTACGGATTGGTTTTAGGTTTGTTTGCCAAGGCGAGCGTAAAAACTATGAGCTGGACAATTTACAGTTTTATTTACGCGGCGATACACCGCTTTGCAGTTCATTGTTTAAGTTGCTGCAAACCGCCGATAAGTACGCGGAGCTAGACTTTGGTCCGTCTCACTTTGAGCACAATAAAAAACTTAAAGTCAAAGGGTGTAGTGCTACTTATTTAAATATTGATGGGGCGTATTTACCCAGTGCCAATCAAAGTCACCCAGGATACGCATTACTACTTGATTACTTTAACGCAAAAGATCGATTTTACTTTTTAACTTTTAATGGCTTAAAAGGTATAGAGCTTCCTGAGAATATTGACCGATTTGAAATTGTTTTTCGGGGGGAAAGTAAATTACCGCCCGGGCATCAATTATCCCGTGAAAATATTTTACTAAATTGCGTACCCGCAGTTAATTTATTTTATCAAGCTGCTGAGCCTATAAGAATAGAGTCTAATCGAACAGATTATATGATCACTGCGGATCAAAATCGCACTGATCATATTTTTAGTTATACCGTTGATTCTGTTATGGGGCGTAACTCTCTAAGTGGTAAAACATATGACTATACGCCGCGTTATCAAAGTGTATTTGAAGACGAAAAAAAGCTATTTACAGTTTTAACAAAAGATGTAGGCGCTGCGGCACCGACTCATTACTTACAACTGCCATTTAACCTAAATGACGAAAAAGAAACGCTATCAGTTGATTTAACCGTGTTTAATGCTGGTTGGCCAAGACAATTGTTGCAAGAGGGCGACTTAAATATAGGCGGGCGCGATATGCCAAGTATCGCTGATGTTGAAAATGTGATTAGGCCTACAAATTATTTACCAAGCCCTGAGCAGCCAAAGCATTGGCAACTGATCAGTTTGTTGAACGTAAAGTTTTCTCAAATCACTCAAGTAACGGAGCTTAAACGCTTATTAGTACTTTTTGATTGGTCACAAAAAGCTGAAAATAGACTGCGCATAGAAAGCATTCAAAAAATAACAGCAAAACCCATTAGCCAAATAAAGCGTGGCATATTTATCAAAGGTGTTGATGTACTTATTGATATTGATGAAAGTAAGTTTGTGTGTGATGCCGACTTATATCATTTTTGTAATATGTTGCATCAATTCTTTTTAATGTATGCCCCTATCAACGAAAGCGTACAAACCCGTGTTAATGCAATCCCAAGTTATAAAACATGGTGTTGGGATATAGAGCCAGGTAAGAGTTACCAGCTATGAGTATGCACGAACGCGCAATTAATCACCCTGTGTGGGCAAAATTACCAAAGCCCATAGAGCAATTGATTGCACAACCATGGCAGTTTAATTTATTTAAAGCCATGAGCTTAATAGAAAAACACTGGGCAACTCCTAAGGAGCTTGAAAAAGGTATTAGCGAACGCGTTATGTTCAAGCCTTTTAAAGAGCTTGGTTTTCCAGCAACAGATGTACGTGATTGCACTTTAGATAATCAAGGCCGAGGGCGGTTAAGCCTGTCTACTTCTTTTTTAGGTTTATACGGTGTAGATGCGCCTATGCCACATTATTTGCTTGAGCAAGCGGCAAGTGATGAGGAAAGTGGTGATCGGGTAAGGCAATTTTTGGATATGTTTAATCATATTTTGTATTGCCAACTATTCCAAGCATGGAAAAAGTCACAAATTAACGTTGCAGGGCGCGGCGCAGAGCAATTTGACCACCTTGTGAAGTCTATTTTATCTGGTGAAACCGATCAAAAAGTACAATGCGGCATTGCCAGTTTAAAACAAACCAGTGCAGCAGGATTGGCACAACTACTCAAGCACACGTTATCAGTTAATGAGTTACAAGTGGATGACACTCGCGCTAATTGGCAAACGGTTGATACTCCAAGCACCTTTGGGAAAGATTCGCAAATGGTGTTAGGTGGCTCTGCGGTACTTGGAAGTAAAGTATTGGTCAGTGGCAGTATTTTAACTATTGCAATTGGCCCCGTAGACAGTGCCACCGCAATGAGTTTAAACCCATTGAATGAACAAGGTAAAAAAATGGCAATGTTACTAAGTACTCATTTACCTAATAATGTGCAGTGGCTTTGCCAAATAAAAGTAATTAACGATGCTGTAGAGCAACAAGCGATTGGTGTATCGACATTAATTTTGGCGCATAACACATACCTAGGCAGTGCAGAGGCCAATATTACCACGCACAGCTATACCCATCTTCAATATCAACATTAGTAAAAACAGGATTTAAGGATAAAACAATGGATGCAAAAGGCATTAAACAACTCATAGATAAACTCAATGGCCACACTGCAACAGCGCTTGAATCAGCCGCAGGGTTTGCCAGCAGCCGTAGTCATTTTGAAGTGCTACCTGAGCATTTACTAATTAAATTGATGGAAGAAGGCAGTAATGGTGATTTAGAACACATTTTTCATTTTTTCAATATTAACCAAGACGCGGTATGGCATGAGTTACTTGATTTTTTAAATCGCCAACCATCAGGAAACCAAAGTAAACCGGTGTTTTCTCGTCGTTTATATGAATGGCTTGAACGAGCTTGGTTAAGTGCAAATGTGCAACATAAAAGCGATTGGATCAACGGCGCTGCATTACTTGACTCATTGACCGAGCTACTACCTTATAGCCCTGTTTTACAATTACCTGCATTGCTAGATAAAATAGATTCGCGTTTTTTAGCCGAGAATCTTGACAAAATTTGCCAGAACTCCAGCGAGCGTCTAAACCCACAGGCTAAACCACAGCAGCAAGCAAGCGGTAAAACGCAAAGCGAAGGCGGCAGTGCGCTTGATGAATACTGTGAAGACCTAACAGAAAAAGCCAAGCAAGGTAAAATTGACCCCGTGCTTGGGCGCAACGACGAAATCCGCATGATGGTCGATGTATTGTGTCGCCGTCGTAAAAACAACCCTATTTTAGTAGGTGATCCTGGTGTAGGGAAAACGGCGGTTGTTGAAGGGTTTGCGCAGCGTATTATTGATGGCCAAGTACCCGATGAACTAAAAGGCGTACGCTTATTAGTGCTTGATATGGGCTTATTGCAAGCAGGCGCAGGTGTAAAAGGCGAGTTTGAACGCCGCTTAAAAACCGTTATCGACGAAGTTAAAAATTCAACCACGCCAATAATTACATTCATAGATGAAGCGCACACGTTAATTGGTGCAGGTGGCGATGCAGGCATGAGTGATGCCGCTAATTTACTTAAACCCGCGCTTGCCCGTGGTGAGTTACGTACCGTTGCAGCCACAACCTGGAGTGAGTATAAAAAGTACTTTGAGCGCGATGCAGCGCTTGAACGCCGTTTTCAATTAATTAAAGTTGATGAACCAACAGAGCAAGCCGCACAATTAATGCTTGCCGGTTTAAAAGACAAGTATCAGCAACATCATAATATTCAAATTACCGATGACGCCATTGAAGCTGCCGTTGTATTGTCAGCACGTTATATTACAGGCCGCCAACTGCCTGATAAAGCGATTGATGTACTTGATACCGCCGCAGCGCGAGTAAGAATGTCGTTTGCAACCGATCCGGCTGCCATTGAAGCTGAGCGCGAACATATTAATTACCTTGAAACACGCATAGCCAGCCTAGCGGATGAAAGTGAGCAAGGGTTAGCGGTCGATATGGATAAGCTGCTTTATTTACAGCAAGAGCTAAATACAGCACAACAAAAACTAGCCGAATTGACCCAAGCCCGTGAGACACAAATTTCGACGCTTAGCCAAATTAACGAACATAAACAGGCAACCAACAGCGAAGGCCAAGATAACACCGCGTTATTGAGCCTGCGCCAATCGCTAAAAGAGCAAAACACCCAAGACAATGGTTTGTTCAGTGAAGTAGATGCCGATGCCGTGGCACAAATAATCTCGCAGTGGACGGGCGTGCCAGTAGGCGCGATGGTAAAAGATCAAATTACTAACTTGATCACCCTTGAAGATGTTATTGGCCAAGAAGTGATAGGCCAATATGCAGGTATTGCAAAAATAGCGCAAAGCCTAAGAGTAAGCAAAGCGGGGATCAGTAACGAGCAAGGCCCGCTTGGAGTCTTTTTACTGGCAGGTCCTTCAGGTGTCGGCAAAACAGAAACTGCCCGCTGTTTAGCTAAGCAATTATTTGGCGGCGAGAAGTTTTTAACCACCATTAATATGAGTGAATACCAAGAAGCCCACACAGTTTCACAGCTTAAAGGCTCACCACCGGGCTATGTAGGCTATGGCGAAGGTGGCGTATTAACCGAAGCGGTGAGACAACGTCCGTATTCAGTGATTTTGCTCGATGAAGTTGAAAAAGCACATAAAGACGTGTTGAACATGTTTTATCAAGTGTTTGAACGCGGCAATATGCGCGACGGTGAAGGGCGTGAAATTGACTTTAAAAATACCGTGATCATCATGACTTCAAACTTGGGCTCTGCTGAGCTAATTGATGCCTGCACGCCACCAACAGTGATTGATTTAAGCCCGCAAGACGAGCAGCCTGAAGGTGATCAACAAGCTGAAAACCAGCAAACTGAAAATCAACAAGCAATTAATGATGCATTAAACCCAACCGATGCACCCATTAATGAAGACGGCAGCCCATGGAAAGTGCCAAGCATTACCGCCTTAAGTGAGTTGATCAAACCGCAATTACTGCAATTTTTTGCACCCGCGCTATTAGCACGCATGCAAGTTATACCTTATTTAGCGCTTGATAAAGACGCCTTGCAATCAATTGTGAGTCTCAAGCTTGAAGCAATCGCAAATCGACTGGCAACAAATCATAAAATGCAATTACGCGTTGATGCCAGCGTACTGGAGAAGTTAACCCAGCAATGCCAGCTGTCAGACAGCGGTGCGCGCATGGTTAATGCCGTGATCGAGCAGCAAATTTTGCCGGGTATTGCCAAGTCTATTTTAGAATTTATGGCGCAAGAAGATATGCCCGATATTTTAACGTTAGCGGTTGACGAGCAAGACGAAATTACAGCTACGTTTGCCGATCACGCTTAATATCAATAAGTAAGGATAAAGTAATGGGACTCATGGACATCTTTAGCGAGCACAAAGCAAATACCAGTCATTTTAGTGTAACCGTACAAGGGTTACCTGATGGCATGGTGCAAGTAACTGATTTTGCATCAACTAATGACAGCTTATGTGAAGACTTTGCGTTTAACATTCAAGTGTTGAGTCAGGAGCATTTAACATCGCAAATGTTGCTTGGTAAAGATGCCAGCTTAGTTTTGGTGTGGTCGATGACTGATCGTACTATTTCTGGCGTGATCAGCGGTTTTACCGCACATGGCAAAAGCCACCAAGGTTATCATTATACGTTAGTGTTGAGTTCCTATTTAACCTTACTTAAGCACCAGCATTCTAATCGTGTGTTTACCGCGATGGATCCCGCAGCAATAATTAGAAGCGTATTTACTAAAGCGGGCTTTCCGATGCAAAAATTCAGCATGCAGGCAAGTGGCCCAAGTTTAGATATGACTGTGCAATATAACGAAACGGATTACGAGTTTGTCACCCGACTTATGCGTAAATATGGTTTTGTTTATGGGTTTGTTGAACAAACCAATAGTGATTGCACCTTTACTATTTGTAACCAAAGCAGTGATATTGCCTCTCGATTTAGCGACATAAACTTAAGCTATGTACCGCCCTCAGGGCAAGTACGCACCAGTGAAAGTATTTTTGCAATTAGTAGGCAAGCACAGCTGCATCCGCAAAGTGTATCGTTAAACGATTATAACTACACAGCCCCGGGTAATTTACAGGTATCGAGCCAAAATACTGCACCACAAGTCGGATTTGGTGAAGACAGCCATTATGGTGATAACTATGCAAATTCAGGCGCGGGTAATTCGCTGGCAAAAATTCGCCAACACGCATTTGACTGCCAACGTGAGCAGCTAATAATCGACACTGATTGCAGAGCAATTCGCCCAGGGGTCATTGTTACCATATTTGATCATAACGACCATAACGGCCAATATTTAGTGGTACGTGTTGATCATAAAGGTAGCCAGCAATCAGGTGTAGAATATGGCGCGAATGTGAAGGGCTTAACGTATAAAAATCAGGTCTATTTAATTCCTTCATCACAGCAGTTTAAAGCGCCTTTACTCCCTGCAAGGCGTGTTTTTTCGACCTTTAATGCCCTAGTTGAACAAGAAATTGATGATGACGGCAATTACATTGTAAAGCTGCCATTTAATCAAGATGGCGAAGGCCAGCAAAGCCGACCAACCCGTTTAATGCAGCCTTATGGAGGCAGTGGCCATGGTATGCATTTTCCGCTAACTCAAGGAACTGAAGTGCTGGTTTGCGGTGAAAATGGCGATCTCGATAGGCCAATTATTTTAGGGGCGTTATACAATCAAAATGCGCCGAACCCGGTAACAAGTCAAAACCCAACCGAGAACAAATTAGTGACCAAAGCAGGGCACAGCTTGATTATGGACGACAAACAAGGTGAAGAAAAAATTAGCCTTGCCAATAAAAATAGCAAAAACCAATTATTACTCGATGCCACTAATGGCGCACATCAGGCAACTTTAAAATCAGCAGATGGCGATGTAAAAATTTCGGCCAAGGAAAACCTGCAATTTGTGGCAGAAAATGACGCAACGTTTACGGTTGCTAACGATTTTACCACCCGTGTTGAAAACAACCTGCAAATACAAACCCGCGAAGGCGATATAACGGTTAACTCAGCAGGAGATTTAACCCTAAAAGCCGACTCGAACACACGCATTGAAGCCACCGATGGCAGCTTAGAGCTCAAAGCCGAGCAAGCGCTTAAACTACAAGGTGAGCAAGATGTAAGCGTATACGCAGTTGATGGAAACCTTGAATTACAAGCGCCAAAAGGCGATTTAGAGATCAGCAGTGGTGCAAATATTACCATTAAAGCCGATGGTCAAGGATCAATTCAACTAAGCCAAGGTGGTGCGAGTATTGAAATAGACGCGGGTGGCAATTTAACCATAGATGCCACCAGTATTACTTTAACTGCAAACAATATTGCCGTTAAAGGCAGTGCAATTAGTAATAACTAGGGTCAAGGAATAACCATGAGTGCACATATTCAAAGTATTTTTAATCACCATCAGCATGTAGCTTCAGTAAGCCGTGTTGACAGTTTTGGCCGTGTTAAAACAGTATTAATGAACGATATTGAACACCCAGTTATTGCCCAAGGTGCACATGTGAGTTGTGCAAGCGTAGGGGCTGATGTATTGCTGGTGCATACGGCGCAAGGATTTATTGTCACTGCGTTACTTGCTGAGGCTGAGCAAGCGCCCGCAGCGCAAATTAATAATGCACAAGGGCATATTGTTATTGAAGCGCAGCAAAGTGTTAGTTTGCAAACGGCCAAAGGCAGTGTAGAAGTGTTTGCCGATGGAACTATCGTACTCGATGGACAAAATATTACTGCCAATAGCGAACAAGACTTAACTTTGGCTGGTTGGCCAATTAGGCTTAATTAACACCATGTTTGCACTCGTCAATAAAGTAAACCTGCATAAGCAGCGTTTAAGTACCTTATTTAAGCACAGACAAAAGTTGCTACAACAAGGCGCGTTTTCGCATGCCCGATTTAGTGTCATAGATAGCCAATTGCTTAACCATTTATACACATTAAGTGACTTAAAAGCGGATGCACCGACAGATCACTTCTCAGGGCAAAGTTTAGCCCAAGTAACTACACTCACGTGGCAGGAATTAGGTGAACTTGCACAGAAAAATAGCGATCACAGTGATATATATCGTTTAATTGCGGCTGATTTATTCACCACCCCCATTGATAATTTTACGGTGTACTTTAATACGTTAAGGGCAAACGAGCAGCTATCAGAGTGTGAATTACTGCAATACAACTTGAATCATTGGCAATTAAATGACCTAAAAGCACTGCGTACCAGTGTGCTTGAGGGTAAAGAAAAACCGCCCAAAGTCGTTAAAACCTTATTGTTTTCGCAGCCACTCACAGCCGGCGAGTTACAGGTTGCCACCTTACATGATGATTTTGATATTGCCTTTGCAGCACTGGTAAATAGTTATTGTGCAGGCCACGACGGTGTTAGCGATAAACTTTTTAAAGTATTTGCCAAAACTAATGATGAACAACATAAAGCGCAATTACTTGCTTTAGCGGGAATGACCAATGACACTCGTTGGTATGAGCCATGTTCGCTGTTTTGCCAAGCAAGCCCTGAACACTGCCAATTTGTGTTAAGTCATTTTATTTATAAACAAGCACTTCCTCTAGTTATCGATTTAATGGCCATTGCAGTCACCCAACAAGGCGCGTACTCGGCTTGGTTAATATTAACTGATAGGCCACTGGCTAAAGCGGCAAAAATGTCAATGGTTAATACAAACAGCGCAATTAAGCCGCAAAGCGGTATTAACCTTGATGACGCTGAGCATGCAAGGCAAGCATTTGCATTACACGCGGGTGAGCAACTACTCATGGGCATCAGCTTTAGTAAAGCCAATAGCAAAGAAAAATTACGTAAGTTTGCAGGTACGCTTGTACAACGAATTAATGCACCACAATTTGAATTATCAACGGCTTGCGGTTTATTTCATGTACAACAAAGTGCGTCTCAATGGCAGTTACTACTAAATGAAAGCCAAAGGGGCGAGCATGATTAATAACTTCTCCCCTTGGCAAGCAAGTACTTTTACAGGCTGGCTTGAAGACAGCAACGAAGGCCAAATTGTACTTGTTAAACAAAGCTATGAATTTGATGAACAAGGTAAAGTGACCGCAATTGAGCCAGGCCCTGAGATTATTATTGCCGATGATTATCAAGATGAACCAAGTAATTCACCGATTTGTGAAGTAAACGAACAGGTTGCATTTAAGCACGGCTTTGAAGTATACGGAAACTGCACCGCGTACCCACCCAAGGGTAAAAATGCACGCGTAATAGAGGTTGAATTAGGCCTTGACTCGCCTTCGCAACCTTTGTTTAAAAAGCGTTTGCGCGTTACTGGCGCACGGTTTTGGCGCCGCTCGTTGCTTGGACCCGTCGCCACTGATCCAGACATTATTGCACCACTGGCACTTAATTATATGCATGCCTTTGGCGGTAAAGAGCTTAATAACGAGAGCAATTATTTACTAGAAAACCCAATAGGGCGTGGTTTTAAACTTAAGAATAAGCATGCCGTTGGCCAACAATTACCCCGTGTAGAATACGCTACCTCATTGCTTAGAAAGCCCAGCCACAACACACCGGTTGCAAGCTTTACGGCCATACCAAGTCATTGGTCACCGCGGGTTGAACTTATTCCCGAAATAGATGAAACCGCACTCATGGCGAGCGAATACCCATTTAAAACACCGCAACCAAAAGACTTATACAACACAGCCCCAAGCGATCAATGCGTTGAAGCTGAATTTGCCAACGGGTGGGCATTACAATTAACTGGGCTTTATCCGTTACAGCAATACGGTCAACAACAACGTATAGCATTGCCATATCAGCCGCCCATTGTTGAAGTGGTCAATACACTGGCGCGCCATCGCCTTGACATGCGCTGCGACACCTTAGTTATCGACTCCGACGCTCAAAGCTTTTCGTTACTTTGGCGCGGTCATATCAGTATTGAAAAAATAGGTGCAAATAGCCAAATTTTGGTAGCCGCCGAGCCAAACAGCAGTAAAGAAAACTAATATGCAACAATTTAACTTCGACAGTCTTTATCACGTTAATGCCGCAGGTTGTATGCTCAGCAGCTTATACACGGCAGTGGCCAATAAAATGCTGTTTTCTAAACCAAGCAAAGCATTAGTAAGGTGCGACATAAGCTTAGATGCGCCGTATATTTTTGTTGAAATAGACGAACTCGCGCAACTCGATAGAGTCACGCGCTGTTTATTAATGCTCTCGCACTTACTTGAGCAAGTTGATATAGCGACGTTAAGGCAAACAAACCGCATTAGCCAAATTGTATTTATACTGCCCGTTGATGAAATTGAACAGCCACTGATAAGCGATGAAACACTCGCTGAGCTACTCCAAGAGTGTATTGCAGAACAAATACCCGCCTATTCACAAATGCCAACCTGTGACTTAACCACCATAAACAACGACACCTTAGTGATCGCGGTGGATTCGTGTAATAGCTATCAATATGTGAGCGACCAAGCTAAGCGCTGCACCGTGCAAGTATTAAACGGCCCACCGGGCGTTATATATGGCGAAGGCGGGTATGCACTGTTAATACATCCGCAAGGCAAGCTTACCGCGCAATTATATGACGGCCAAATGACGGCACAATTAGCGCAGGCCAATTGCACCAGCCAAGACAGTTACTTATTTGCGGGCGAGCAATCACTCAAGTGGCAAAAAAAATGGTTTGCTTACACACAAAAATTGTACAAAAAAGGCCAACCTCTTATTGAACTTGCAGAGTTAGCAACCACCATAGGTCATCAAGGGGTAGCCAATTCAGTCGCAGGATTAACACTGGCACAGAGCTATTTATGCAATCCACTTACACGCTCACTTGAGCAGGTGTTTGTTATTTATAATGCACCCAACAAGCAGTTAGTCAAAATTTCAAGGAGTGAAAACTAATGCCTTACATTAATGCCGCAGCGGGCAAACAAACAGGCAGCGTGCAATATGATACAGATGCACTGACTGCCGATGTACGCACGGGTGGCTCAGTCACATGGCGACACAACAACCCAACTTTAATAGGGTTAAATAACAGCGCCCGAAGCAATAACGCATTGGGTAAAGCCAATGGCATTGCTATTTTTGAAGATAAAGCCAACGGCGAAGCCGCTTTTTTAGCCGAAATAGCTAGGCCAAAATACCGCGAAAAAACACTCGGTGAAATGGTGAGTATTTTTATACCGGATTACATTATTCCACCACCGCAGTGGGATAGCCAAAAAAATGAACCGGTTCTACCGTGGAATGAGCCGCAATCGAATATGGATGTGAATAAGCCGATTAGCAACGCGCAAGATTTTTTAGACTTAGTGTCTACGCATTTAGGTTGGGAGCAAGGTAATCAAGAGCAATTAACCAAAGATACCCAATCACAAGCAGCGCAAGTGGCTACGGTATCAGGGCAAAATGTGCTGATAAATGGTCGCACCGCAGTACACCAAGATAGCGGCGGTAAGCTGATGACCATTGATGTATGCCTAACCACGGTAGGCCCAAGTGTTATACCCATCCCTTATCCAAATAAAGCACAAGTGAGTGATATAACCGACGTTTCAAGCTCAGTCAAAGTAAACGGCAACGGCGCCGCAAATGTAAAAAGCACGTTTACTCAAAGCTCCGGCGATACGCCAGGTGATAAAAAAGGCATTATCAGCAGTGATAATGATGGCGAAGCCGAGTTTATTTTGGGCTCCTTTAACGTACTAATAGAGGGCAAACCCGCCGTACGCCAAGGGGATTTAATGATCTCAAACTCTAAAAACACCCCCCCCATGGCATTAATGCAATCCGGCGGCCCCGCCCCAAGAGGATTGAGCGTGCAAGTGAGGGATTTAGATACACAAAGTGAAGACCCAGCACAGGCTGCTTTTATCGTAGAAACAAACGCAAATAATAATTTAATTGGTCAAGGAAAATTCACTGTTACTCAAGGTGCATTTAATAATAATCAAGTTTTTGATGAGGGAGTTTAAATGACAACACAATATGTATACGCCCCTAGGATTGTTGATGAAGCTAAAGATTGTAGCTTAAACCTGTTTTTGCAGAGTTTCTCTGGCCCAGAGTTATGCATTCCTTTTGGTAAAGCCGCTAAAAAGTTAAAGTCACAAGACTTAGCAGCTGATCAAAAGCCAACATTTGTAACAGTAACGCCACTCGTATTTAAAGACTACACACTAGATAAAAGTAAAGCGGGTGCGCCTGATTTTATCCCGATGGATAAGTTTAGACCTTTACCTGAGGAAAATGCTGCATACGGTTATTACTATATCTATATCAATGGTTTTTTGTGGCGTGAGATTGCAGCGTTAGCCGATAAGCAATTGAGTGATGTTGATTTATCCTTATATCACAGTCAGGATTTCAGGCCACATACTAGTGTATTTAATCAAGATATTTTATTACCACGTAAAATAATAGGGTTATTTGGCTCAGCAGCAGCGGCGCAGGCACCAGATGTTCAAATTGCTTTTTCTCGAGTGCAATGGTCTTGGGAATATATCACTGCATTAGGTGGCATGTATGAAAGTGATTCTCGTCTTAGCAAAAAGCCCTTGCTGAGCAAGTGTGATGATACTCAAACAGCGAGCCGTTACCGCACTAAAAGAATGCAATCATTGGATTTAAATAATGCCCCAAACTGGGGCTCTATTAAAAATATGGATGTTTTAGGCGGCAAAGTAAACGTCTTCATACATGATGTTTTAGGTATCGCACAAGCGCAAAAAGTAACAGCAGATTATTACGCTAAAATATTAAAAGATAAACAATCCAAATTAGAATCTAATGGTTATTACAAATCTGCAATGCTTGCGCATCAATTATATTTTAATGATGAGCTGTGGCAACGTCAGGCGCTTAGTACACCTAAATCAATGTATAAACCTCATGAAAAAAACGATAACCAAAGCAGTAATACGCGAAAAGCTGCCGAAGAGGTTTCAGAGCGGGAACTAGAAAAGTATTTAATTGGAACTAATCCGACCTCAGTTACCGATGCTGTTGAAGGCTACTTAGATGCGCGAGAAAAACTCTACGATTTATATTATTTAGATTGCCAAGCTCAACAGTTAACGTTACATGAAATCAGTCAACAAATTAATATTGACCCACCAGCAGAGTGGGAAGATTTGGTGAAAGATTTCACCACCGCTGGCGTATTAAGTTATGGTCTTGCTGCTGAATTTATTTGTGAGCAATTAATCACACTTATCTTACCCAAAACAACGCTATCAGCTTATTTGCCTGCGCTATGCGATAAAGCTAAAAAGAAAAAACTGATTGACCGTTTAGACCAGCAGTTTGAAGACAATAAAGCGCTGGTGCTTGAGATAACACAAACTAGAGATAACTGGTTTAGTAAGCAGTTTTGTGTGCATCCTGACGCTTATGGCGATAACTTAGTTAACGCAGATTATGATGAAGATTTAATAGCCAATACGGTTGAAGGGTTTAATCCTAAAAAGTTTGAGCATGACAAAATTAAAGAAGAGCTTTCATTACCGTTTATACCCGCTTATTTATCAAACAAAAGTGTACTTGATGTTGTTTCAAAAGGACTAAATGAGTGGTTGGGCTTACAAGAACGCGTGTTTTCTACTTTTGGCAAAGAGCTGACAGAAAAGGGAATAAAGTATCACCATTTAATTGGTGGCTTTAGTAAGTCACGCAATATTGCACAGTTTAAAAACCTACAAATACACCCAGCAAATGCAGTACCCGAAGGGCGTTTTGCATTGAATATGGATATTGTAAGTCATCCGCTATTAAATGACTTAAAAACTAAAAAGCAACGTAGCGCATTTAGAAATATTATCAAAGCCATTGAAGAAAAAGGGAAAATTACGTCTACCAATACAAACCAAGTTATTACAGTCGCAAAAGCTTTAAAGCAGCCTCTTTTTGCAAATGGTATTAATGCCAGTAACCAACGGTTATTTAAACAAACAATTGCTTTAGTGACACAAATGGCAAAAATGGTATTAGAGCAAAAAACGCTAGCTGCTCTCATGTCTGGCAGTCAATCTTATGTACTAACATTACCTGAAAATGATATTCCCGCCAAAGTATTATTCGACAGCCCCGCGAGAAGTCTTGGTGATGAGTTTCATTATCGAGGCTTAGATAAAATTATGCTTAAACGCATAACACTTTCCGCAGGGCGGTTTGTGTCAATCCCTCTACTATTTTTGACCGGCTATAGCAGTTATGTTGCTTATGGGGATTATGAAAAAGAGTTCAAAAAAGGTACTCCCTATGAAATTTCTAAGAACATAGCATTGTTAGGTGGTACCTTAGCTGCAATTGGGAGTGTATGGGAGGCATATGCAAAGAATATAGGTGAAAGGTATTTGACTAAAACAAGACTCTCATTCAAGGCTTTTGGCTCTACCTCAAGTTTAAATATTCTGAGGGGATTTTCAGGTGCTATGGGAATTTTAATGGGAGTGATTCAAGCCGTTGATGGATATCAACTAATCAGTAAAAGTGACACTGATGCAGGTATTGCTATGTTTGCAGCAGCAGGTTTCAGTATTGGGCTTGGTATACACACTATACTATTCGCAAGTCTTGGGCCATGGGGGTGGGCATTATTATTAGGATCTATTGTATTTAGTTTACTTGCTGTGTGGTTAACTGACAGTAAATTAGAAATATGGGCAAAGTTTGGGCCGTTTGCCAAAAATAAGCGGGGGGTATTTGCTGGTGAAGAGGATGCTATTTACAATACTTTTTCAGATCCAAATCAATATTTTAAATATATCCAAAGCGTATTGTTTTCGCCTAAAGTGACTATTAATGAACCCAGTTTCTTTCAATCCACATCATATTATACAGTAAAAGTTGAATTATCAATGTTTATAGTAGGTAAATCCGAGTTGCTTTTAGATGTAAAATACTCATGGCGGCATCCAACAACGTTAAATGTTTATAAAAAAGCAACCTGGGTTGAAGGCACTAAAGAGTATTTAGCTGAATTTGATGAAAATAGCCTGAGCTTAAATGCAGCCACCTATGAGTTTGAAATTGAATCACCGAACATTAGTGTGTTTGATGTTGAAATAACATCAACACTTATTTACAACGAAAGTCTAACTTTACCGATAGATTTTGATGCGTTTGAAAAGCCAATTGAAAATGCCTCACTTGAATTAGCAATTGCATAAGGAAAGTAATGCAAAATAATGACTACCTAGCCGTTGATATCATGCCTAAAAAAACGCGATTTAATTGTTTTTTTTACCCTGAGAGATTAAATAGCCTCAAGGACAAATTCAAAGGCTTATGCTATTTATATAATCTACCTGCAAGAAAACAAAAAATAATACAAAAATATCCTGAACGATATAAAGTAGAAATGTGTGGGAATAGCCCTGCTAGAGCTTTACTTTTTGGTCCTATGGCTATTGGTGGTGTTCTGAGCTTTGTTACTTTTATAAGCATTTTATCTCTACCTATTTACGAAGAGGGGGAAAAATTTCAATGGTGGATCCCAATGTTTAGCTTTTCTTGGAACCTGTTTTTTCTTAACTTATTACCAATAACAGAAAGTTACATCCCTAAAAAGCAAATATATTTTGACAGAAAAAAACAGTTAGTCGGCTTTACCTATGAGATACCCGGTTGTGAAGAGCGTGATGAGCTGGGTAATTGTTGTTTAAAATGGGCTGATATTGTATGCCACCTTGATATAGTGGCAACACGCCCGGGTGTAATGGGGTTTGTGCCTTTTATTAGTCATATTGATGAGGATAAATACCCCGAGACTAAAATAGCTGTTCAAGTGCCTGATAACTCAAATAACCCGATGAACTGCTATTTATATTGGGAACGAGTAGTGCGGTTTATGGATAACAATCAACCACTGCCTGATGTGCCTGAGTATGAAAACTGCCGCCACCTTGATGAACTCACCGCTGAATTTGATAAGCAAAATGACAGACCCAATAATTTTTGGAGCGACTTTTCGCTTGCTCAACAAGTCGAAATTTGGCAAAAATTCAATAAAGAGGCTGCGCATTTTAATTGGCTCAGAGCGACACCGAACGAAGAAATAACCAAACCTTGGCTGAATTTTAAAGGTGAGCCTGAGCGTATCGAAAAACTAACATGGAAATACAAAGCAAAGCGTTTAGCACTGCAGTTGTTTATGGGAATACCTTAAAAGATGATTTTATCTATAGCATGCAACTAGGCGACTGATAGTAATCAAAAAAGGTATATGGCAGGGTGAACGCGATGCTGAGTATAATGATTTTTCAAACCCAGAGACTTACCATAAATTTATTATGGCTGTGCTGTTCTCACCCAAAGCGGACTATACCGAGGTTGCTAAAAATCAATACACCGTGGAGGTGAGCATCCCTAACTTTATTAAGGGTGAGTCAGAGCTGGCACTTAAATTTGGCTATAAATTAGAGGATGTATTAGCGCCTTATAATGTTGAGAGTAAAAATTATAGTTATAAAGGCGTTACAGGCATAAAAGAATACCAACCAGTTTATGATGAAAAGGGCCAACTAATAAAAGCGCTATACACCATTAATATTGCCTTTGCTAACCCAAATCACGTGCTCAAAATAGATAAAGTAAGGCCATTCCCAGAGTTAAGGTATGATAAAAACCTCACATTACCGCTCGATTTTTCAGCGATAGCCAAACCAATTGCGAATCCAAGCTACCCAAGTCCGTGGATATTATAAAGGAATACTATGAGTATATTGAAATATTTGGGTGGAGCTCTGCCTAGGAAAACAATTTTTAACCAATTTTTCAAAAAATAACTCGACTTCGAATTAGAAAAGAAATTTAAAGGTGTGTGTTTATTACACCACTGGTTATTTGAAGAAAAAAAATATATTTAAATGATTCACAGCGTTTTCAGGTACATTCATGTGGTAACGATGGGTGGCGTGCGTTAACTTTAGGGCCCATGTTTTTAGGATTTTGTGGTAGTTTGGTTGTTGCTTTAGATATTCTGCTAATCCCATTTCATGGAGAGGACGACGCTTTTCATTGGTGGATACTATACTTAGTACTTGGATGGAACTTATTATTTTTAAATCTTATGCCTATATGGGGGAGAATAAGAACACCTAATTTAGCCTATTTTGACCGCCAAACAGGTAAAGTCGGGTACACCTTTGATATTCCTGGTTGTGAGGAACGGGATGAATTTGGTAATTGCTGCTTTGATTGGCGTGATATGAAATGTGTATTGGTAAACCAAAGCACTGACCAAGGAGGCTCTCGGGCTTTTTTCCCGGTGATATCGCACAAAGACATTGATAAATATCCACAAACCAAAATGACCATTGTTGTCACTGAACTTGCACAAGACCCTATTTATTGTTTGTTGTTTTGGGAGCGCTTGGTGCGCTTTATGGATAACACCAAGCCATTGCCCGATATTCCTGAGTACGAAGGCTACAGATACCTTGACCCAATCACCGCTGAGTTTGATACACACAATCACCGCCCAGAAATGTATTGGCGTGATATGAGCTTTAAACAACAAACCGAAATTTATGATGAGCTGTACAAAGAAGCCTGCGAAATAGACTGGTATAACGATGCGCCGCAGCCAGAAATCACCAAACCATGGCAACGCTGGACCCCTGAACCTGAAAGAAAAGAAACCTTAAATTGGAAATACAAAGCCAAGCAGTTATTTCTCCAGCTAACCTGCGGTATACCGTAAGTACTGCATTTTAATATTTACCTTTTACCGTTCTTTAACAATTAGAAAAGGAATTCATACCTAGGCGGCGCAACGACTGCCTAGGTTTATTGTCACGTTGCTGGCTAACATAGCGACATAATAAACGGTGAAGAAAACAGCCCCTTTAAATACAAGCGTTTTTGGTGATGAAGTAGAATAAAAATAAACCATGCGCGAGGTAAACTCCCGCCTACAGGCGATATAATACAGCCATTTAAATTTGCGTAGGCGGGGCTTTACGCCGCGCAAATTTAAAAATAAAAAGTGAACACTGTAAAAGAATAATTAAGATGGGTGTCATCTTAATTATGCTAATTTAATTGTTTTTTTTACCCTGAGAGGTTAAATAGCCTCAAGGATAAATTCAAAGGCTTATGCTATTTATGGTTTACCTGCAAGAAATTCTTTTACAGTGTTCAACCCCTGAATATAAAGGGTCAATAACAGCCATGGTTGCTATTGACAATTCAATTGGTTGATAGAGACACTTTATTTTCATAGCTACTAATAATGCGCTTGTTGTTATTAAGTTTCCGGTGGGTTGTTAACAAATTTAAAATAGTGCCGTGCTTTGCGAAGGTTACGAATTGCGAATATTCCCCATAAAGTACCAAAAGGAATTAATAGCAAAGCAATAAAAGCAATAGGCCAAACACAGTTAAACGCTAATTTATTATTTTGACAGAGCTTGAAACACAAGATGAACTGGCTTATTACGAGCATGAAGTTATGAAAAGTAGAAGAACGAAATAGCAAGCCGTCTAGTGTTGTAAGCAAAGAGACACAGAAAACAACTAATAAGACAAGACACCACATAATAAACAACGCTTTTAAGGTAAATAAGCTTGATTTAGCCGTTTCGTAAATTGCGATTTCGTCTGTAGAATAGCGGTTTAGAACACTAATACCACCTTGCACAGCAGCTAGAGGTTTATTGTTAGGAGTTTCATTATCAATGTATTCCAAAATTGAGTCTAATACGTCCGAATGTACAAACGCTTTTAGTGTTTCTTGCTCTTTTTGCCATAAAAATGTATTGTTTAACAACACTATCGATTGAGTGCCCAGCCCTAAAATTGAGTGTTTTTCATGGCGTTTACCATCAGCGACAGCATTGATTAAAGAGTAGATTGCATTAATCAAATACAAGCTCACTTTGAAGTGAATTTCTTTTTCAAGGAGTGTTTGTTCTTGGCTTAGTTGACTCCACCGCTGAAATTGAATATGCGGATTGTCTTCAGATAAAATATTGTCGCACTCTTGTAATATGCCATTTAAGTTTTCAATTGTAACTTGCTGGTTAGCTGACAGGTCAGGGGGGAGTGTTTCTTCTACAGCGTTTTGTTCGTTTTCGTTAACTAGACTGTGAAAGGAGTTTTCAATAAGCACTTCATGAGGTTGCTGGCAATTAGTATTTGATTTATTCGCGGCTTGTTGATCTGCAAGGTATTCGTTTTTATTAAAAGATGGGGGGTGCTCGTCAGATAAATGAACTTGCTCCTGTTGTTCAGATAAAAACGTTTGCTCTTCGCAAGTGACTATTGTCTGACTCATAGTATTCTTTGCGTGCTGAATAGCACTTTTGTATGCATTGTGAAGTGCAGAAAACTCCGTGGCCTTTTCGTCAGGGCGAATGACTTTGACACGAGCAGCATAAGCCTTTTTTATTAAGCCAATATCGCTTGTTGGCTCTATTTGTAGTAGTTCCCAGTCAATCATTAGAACCAACTTTCGCTATCAAACGAGTCTAAAGCTTCACTAAAAACCACCTGAGCTTGTTGGATCTCTCTGGGGTTTTGGTTATCTAGTATATGTTCAAAACGAGAGATCAATTGACCAACGTCTTCTCTTTGAGAACCAAGGGAGCTACTGTAAATACGTTCAGCTCTTGCCACTAAGGCTCGATTTTTTTCGCTGTCTCTAGGGTGAAATTTTAGCTTTTTTAGCGTTTCTTTAGCACGACTGATTTGCTCATCGGTTAATGCGCCGGGGGCGTTATGAATCACTTTATTGTAGGCTTTTCCGGTACTTTTTACTTTTACGTCGACCTCTAGTAGTCCGCTCATATCGTAGCTGTAACGAACTGTAACAGGTTGTTTTCCTACCTTATCTTTGGGCACACTTATATTTAATTCACCTAAACAGATATTTTTATTTACTTGTCTGTGTTCGCCTTGATATATATCAATTCTCATTGCCGTTTGATAATCTTTAGATGTGTATAAGTCTCGTTCAACACTAATAGGTACAATAGAATTGCGTTCAATAATAGGAAGCATTTGGCCTGGGTTATCAAAATCATCAAGTATCTCAGTGCCCAGAGTAAAGGGGCATACATCGGTTAAAACAATATCATCCAACGCTGCGTTTTTTTCTACCAGTCCAGCTTGAACACCAGCTCCTATTGATACCACTAGATCGGGATCTAAATTGCAGGAAGGTAAACGACCAAAAAGTTTGCTCACCATCGAACGCAGCGCTTTAAGTTTTGTGGAGCCACCAACTAAAATAATGTCATCAATTTCATTCGGGGGTAAGTTGGCATCTCGTAGTGCTTGATTTATAGGGTGTTGCACCCTGATTAGTAAAGGGTTTATTACACGATAAAACCAATTTTGTTCTATCGTAAGGTTGTATCTTTCATTTTGATACGTTAGTTGGAATTGATGAACTAAATTTTTGTCAATAGTGCACTTTATGATTTCTAACTTCATGAATGCTTGTTGTCGTTCTTCGCGAGAAAACTGTTCTTTGTCAAAATTGTTATCGAAACATAGTTGTTCAAACATGGCTGAAACGAAGTCTTCACCGCCTAGGTAGTTATCTCCGGCACTAGCATGAACCTCCATAACGCCTTCAAAATACTCTAATATTGATACATCAAATGTTCCGCCACCCATATCTAAAATCATAAAAGTGCCTTGCTGACGATCATTTAAACTATAAGCCATAGCTGCTGCTGTTGGCTCGTTTATTAGCCTTCTAACGTTAAGCCCTGCCAGCTCACCTGCCAATTTAGTTGCATATCGTTGGTTTTCGTTAAAATAAGCAGGAACACTAATTATTGCTTCTGTCACTTTCTCGCTTAAAAACGCTTCTGCGTCTTCGATAAGTGAGCGCAAAATAAAAGAAGATAGCTCGGGGGCAGTAAACGAATGATCACCAATTTCTATCGAATGTTCAGTGCCCATAATGCGTTTGAACACTGCAACGGTATTGTTAGGGTGACTGATCAACCGCTGTTTGGCAGTGGTACCAACGATGATATTGTTGCCATCGTCAATGGTGACGACTGAAGGGGTCAAAAATTTATTTAAGCGGTTGGGAATTTGTATTAACTCTGTGCCTTTCCAAACGCAACACGCGCTATTAGTTGTGCCTAAATCAATCCCTATAATGGCCAAGGTCGAGCTCCTTTTGAATTATTTAAAGTCCAATTTTTAAACGCCGATGTTAACAGCATAAAAAGAGCTGTCAACTAGTGCGTATTGACCTTTGTGGATTGAAATTTGTTCAATCTAGGGGTGATTTAATCGCGGTGCGAGGTTTGGAATCGAATGGGCTCGATAACTGCTCCTGCGTTATTCTACTTGCTCACATCCATGTGAGAATAAGTAAAAATCGAGCAAAGCTTGTGCGTCCTGCTCACGCCCTTACCTACATCCGTGTAGGTCTGTCTCTTCTGTTTCAGTTGCCTTTTGACTATGTTGGTTTAGCTAAACGCTGAGCTGTGGTCGTTTGGCATAAAATGCCAACGTTAAACTTATGCGATTGCAATTAAACAAGGCACCCATCTTAATTTTTGTTGGTTACTAAAAATAGATAAAGTAAGGTCATTCCCAGAGCTGAGGTATAATAAAAACCTCACATTACCGTTTTTTTAGGCGATACCCCATTAAATAACTACCTCAAAAGTTTGATTAAATTGCTTTAATGCGGCTTCTACGCGGGTTATGCCTAAATCGAATTCAGCCCGAGTTGCTGGGCCGCCTAGGGTGAGGCGTACACCATTTTGGCCACCAGCTTTGCTGGTGGGATCGTCGAGGACAAAAGCGTCTAATGTCCTTACTATTACTTTATGTGCTTTTAATACGCCGCAAAATTCAAACATATTCTGTGTCTGCGCTAGGGGGATATACACGTTTAAACTGGCAAAATGTGCGTCTATTTCGTAGGCTTTGAGTCGTTTTTTAGTTTCTTCAATACGATATCTGATTTCATCGGCAAGCTTGGTTTGATTATAAGCAAACTCGTTACTTTTAATAGCGCGCATTATTAACTCAAAGTTCATTGAGGACACCGCCCAACATTCACTATGTAGTTGTTTTAAAATTGGTTGTTCCCAAAGTCGTGGAGGTAATAAGTAACCCGCTCGTAGCCCGCCGGCAAAGTATTTTGAAAAACTTGAGATATAAAAAACGCGATCGGGAGCTTGTTGCCATAATGGTAATCGCCAATGCTCTGGCAAACAGTAATTTACGTCATCCTCAATAATGAAAAAATTATATCGGCGACTCAGCGCCAGTAGAGCATCTAAATTGTCACTGCTATAGCAAATATTTGTCGGGTTTTGACAGTTTGGCGTGATATACACTGCTTTGATTGTCCGTGACTTGCACAGAGCTTCTATTTGCGCAAGATCAATCCCTTTGCTATACACGTTTACTTGCGCTAATGAAAGTTTAAGCGAATGACACGCATGATAAAAACCGGGGTAACACATCGACTCTGCAATGACAGTATCGCCACTTTTACACAAGGTTGCTAACGTAGTGAATATTCCTTGCTGAGCGCCTTGGGTAAATATCAACGGATGGTTTAAGCAATCAATGCCCTTATCCGCTAGCCATTGCTTAAAAAAATGTTGATGTGAGGTAAGCCCGTTGAGTTTATAAATCATCACATCTTTTAATGCACTTTGATCCTTTGATAGCGATTGCAGGGCGTTGGTCATAACATGTTGTTGCCCCATCATAGGTTGCATGCTCGAAGCAAAGTCGGTGTCGCCCTCAAAGTGACTTAACTCAATAACTTTACTTACAAAGGTACCAGCCCCTAGTTTTGCAGTAACCAACCCTCGCTGCTCAAGTAAAGCGTATGCACGCGTTACCGTACCATGTGTAACACTTAGGCTGTCAGCGAGTAGTCGTTGGGCTGGTAACTTTTGCTCAAAGCCCAGCATTTTGTTGTCGATAGCATGCTCAATCAAAGCAGCTAATGCACGGTATTTGGGTTGTGTGTCACATAAGTTGCTAAACAGAGCCCGATCAGGTTTGTAAATTGTATCCATAACAATAAAAATATTGATGATTTTGTATAAGTATGACAATTAATAGTTATTAAACAACCACAATATTGTATCAATACAATTAACCATTATGAATACAGTTACTGTTTTTGAGCTTGCCCCGGCTCTCATTTTATTTTGTTTTGCGGCGTCAATTACGCCTGGGCCTAATAATATTTTGCTTACTCACTCAGGCACACATTTTGGCGTGATCAAAACCCTACCGCACTTATTAGGTATTCGTGTAGGCATGACGATAATGCATTTGGCAATGTTATTGGGGTTAGGGAAATTGTTTTTAATGCAGCCAAAACTGCATTTTTTTCTACAACTTTGTGCCAGTGGTTATATTTTATATCTGGCGTATAAAGTGGCTAATTCAACCCAAGTAGACGGCGTAAATGCCAAGGTGAAGCCTTTGAGTTTTTTTCAAGGCATGCTTTTTCAGTTGATTAATCCTAAGTCATATGCGGTGTTAATGACACTTTGTACTGCACTTACTTTACCTGAAGGTGCTTATTGGCCTTCTGCAATTTTGGGCGTGATTATTTTTAACCTTGTTGCGGCTTGCTCAGGCTTGTTTTGGGTGAATTTTGGTAAATACATGCGCCAATTTTTAAATAGGCCAAATACCTTTAAACGTTTTAATTGGATTATGTCACTGTTTCTTGCGGCATCAATTCCTTTAGTTTTTCTTTCCAATACAAGCATCCAGTAGGGGAATAAAATGAAATTTACTCACCAATTGTCACCACAACAATTTACCCAAGCGTTTGAGTTTTTATCTGAGCGAAGTTATTGGAGTCAAGGCATTAGTCGCGAACGGTTAGAAAAAGCGTTCGCACATTCGCTGTGCTTTGCATTAATTGAAAATAACCAGCTATTGGCATTTGCACGAGTGGTGACTGACCAAGCCACTTTTGCAAACTTACTGGATGTATTTGTGTTAGAGGCATTTAGAGGGCGAGGGCTGGGTAAAAAGCTGATGGATCATGTAATGAGTCACCCTGAATTGCAATCGTTGCGCCGTTTTACACTAGCAACAAAAGACGCTCATTCACTTTATCAACAATTTGGTTTTCAAAGCCAAGCAAACCCCAATCTTGCAATGGAAAAATGTTTAGCTGGCGGGTACTCAACAGTATTACAGCGGCAAAAATAAAACCAGGATTGAACGTTTTGACGCGTGCAGTTAGATATTAGTTAAATATTCTTATTATTTTTCAGCTCAACTCATTTTCTCTATTTATAGCCGTTTTATTAATAACATAAGTGCTCAGGGTAACAATAAACAATACGGCCTATAAAAATAGGCCGTGTTTTTACTCAATGGTTATTGCAAATTAGTAAGATGCGACAATGCTAACGCCAGAGAATGTATTATATCCTCTTAATGTAATGTAGTATTTACCGCCTTGCCCTGAGTTTAGGTTGCAGCTTTCATTATTACCGTTTGCATATGGACGACAGTCATACACGCTCGTTGTAGCTTGAGCGTCTTTACGAACATATAGATCAGCGTCGCCCGTGCCACCAGACATACTGACATTTAACGTGGCATTTGCGGGTACATCAATAGTGTAAACGAGTTCTTGATTACGTGCGCCAGAAAGCCCTGTGGCTGGTACACCATTTGTTAAGCAATTACTGCCACAACTAGTGCCGCCGCCAATAGTGCCAGTTAAACTTACTCCACTGTATTGGCTGTAGCCATTGAGCATCACCCACCAATCGCCAGCTTGTGGGTTGGTGAACGTGCAGTTTTCTGTGTTGCCATCTTTATATGGTCGACAGTTGTAGCTACTCGTTGAAGGTTTTTGCCCTACCTGTACATACATGTCAACATCGCCAGAACCACCATTTGTATCAAATGACAACGATTCAGAGCCCGCAGGTACAACTAGCTTATAAAAGGTGTTTGTACCTTGAGCACCTGATACGGTAACACTTTGTCCATTGGTGAGTTCATTTTCTTCTGGCGGTACAATAATGCCACCTTCTAATGTGTAAAGTAACTCATTTGGTGAGCCAGATTTTGCATCGGATACTTTGTTTTTAGTACTACGTTGGCTGAGCATGGTTTCGATTTGTGATGGGCTTAAAGAAGGTGTTTCATCAAGGTATAGTGCAACGGCACCAGCAACATGAGGTGAGGCCATTGATGTACCACTGATGGTATTTGTTGCTGTATTTGAGTTATACCACGCTGATTTAATACTTGAACCAGGTGCATAGATATCTAAACAGTTACCATAGTTTGAAAAACTTGAACGGCTATCGCCGCTGGTTGTTGAGCCAACCGTTATGGCATTAGCTGCGCGAGCTGGTGAATAATTACAGGCATTACTGTTGTCATTACCGGCAGCCACAACAAAACTAATTCCTGCGGCTACGGCATTATTTACAGCATCATCAGTTGCTTGCGAAGCTCCACCGCCTAAGCTCATATTGGCTACAGAAGGACCCGATGCATTATTTTTAACCCAGTTAATACCTGCAATAACCCCTGAGTTTGAGCCAGAACCATTACAGCCCAGTACACGCACGCCAACAATGTTTACATTTTTAGCAACCCCGTAAGCGCCACCACCAATCGTGCCTGCTACATGCGTACCATGTCCATTACAGTCTGTTGCATCTGAGTCATTATCGATAAAGTCATAACCATGAGATGCGCGATTGCCAAATTCATTGTGATTTATACGTACACCAGTATCAATGACATAGGCTGTTACCCCAGATCCATCAAAGTCATAATAGTAATTTGAATTGAGAGGAAGATCTTGCTGATCAATACGGTCTAAGCCCCAGATTGCATTTGGTTGATTTGCGTTTGTTTGTGCTAAAGGGTTAACCGACATCATTTGATCTTGCTCAATATAGTCAATATTCGGATTGCTAAGCATTTGTTGAATTGTTTTATCCGATGCATTGACAACAACACCATTTAAAACGCCGCCAAATTCCTGAGCCACGTCGATGTTGTATAGGTTACTTAAACTGGCCGATTGTGAACTGGCAAAGTCTGCTATTGCGTCACTACTTTGAATATTTAAAACCGAGGGAGTTTTAAATACAACGATATATTTACCTTCAATCGCACGGCTTGTGTCGACAGACATAAGTTCTGCGGCATGAACTTGCCCAGCTGATAAACCGACTAATACAGCAAAACTTAGAGTACTTAATTTACGCATTGTTTAATCCTTTTTGGATGGTTACTGTTTGAAACGCACTCCAAAAGATAGCCCTGAATAGCAATAAGTAAACATTCCATTAACTTTTATTTAACTTAAATGTAAAGATATGTAAACAAGTGTGACTGTTTTAGGTTTTTCTGTCGCTTTATCATGAGCCTAACGCGTGCTTGTTTTTTAGTGCAATTACGCGTGCTAGGTATTTTTAATATTGAGCGTATTGATGTTATTGGAGGAATTATTTTTGAGGGGTATTTAAAAGCACAGCACCGCTTTGTTCGTCGCCTAGATGATCATCTTTATTGTAAATTGGGCAGTTGTTCATTGATAAGCAACCGCAACCAATGCAGCCATCAACTTTATCGCGAAGACGCTGCATATAGGCAATTCGTTCATCAAGCTGAGCTTGCCATTTCTTAGACAGGGCAGACCAATCTTTTTTTGTAGGAGTACGTTGCTCTGGCAACGTGTCAAGTGTGCTTTTAATGTCATCAAGTGTAATGCCCATAGTTTGAGCTGCTTTGATCACCGCAACACGGCGTAATACATCTGGCTTGTAACGGCGTTGGTTGCCGTTATTACGCCAACTACGAATTAGCCCTTTCGATTCATAGAAATGTAGGGCTGAGACATTAACGCCGCTGCGTTTGGCAACAAAGCCAACGCTTAAATTGGCGTCGACGATTTTTTTTGTGGTGGTCGTTGTTGGCATCGTGTTTTTACTCATTATTGGTTCAAATTAAACACAGTGTATTGCTATTCGTGTGGCCTAATGGCTTTAATATCTTGCTCTGCCGCCCATGCCATAACATCTTCGCGCTTTAAGGCGGTGGCCATTAGATCAGGAAATTGATCTGGCGTACAGGCAAATACCGGGCTACCTAATGTTGCAAACTCGCTTGCCATGTCGCTATCGTACGCGGGCCGCCCGTCATCACTTAAGGCAAGTAGGGTGATGACATTAACATCTTGTTTTATTAATTGAGCAATACGTTGTTTTAATTGACTTGCGTCGCCGCCTTCATATAAATCAGAAATAAGCAGCAAATGCGTTTTACTGGGGTGTTCAATTTGTTTTTCGCAGTAAGCAATGGCTTGATTTATATCGGTCCCGCCGCCTAATTGCACACCAAATAATACGCTAACGGGATCGGCCAAGTCTTCAGTTAAATCTAAAATACTGGTATCAAAACAAATCAGTTTTGTTTTGACCGCAGGGATAGAGGCCATAACAGCGGCAAAAATTGAGCTGTACACCACAGACGTTGCCATAGAGCCTGATTGATCAACACATAAAATCACTTCATCAAGATCGGCTAAACGACGTTGTTGGCGCATAAATCCAATGAGTTTATCAGGGACTATAGTGTTGTATTTTGGTTGATAGTGACGCAAATTAGCGTTAATAGTGCGAGGCCAGTCTATGTCACTAAAACGAGGGCGAAAGCTGCGCTTGGATTTATTAACTGCACCACGAATAGCTTCGGTTGTTTTTTGTTCAAGCTTGGCGAGTAATTGATTAACCACTTTTTCGATCACGTGACGCGCTGTATCAAGGGTTTTTTCAGGCATGACTGAGCGTAAGCTTACTAAATCAGCCACTAAATGCACATCAGCTTCAATGGCGGCAAGAAACTCAGGCTCCATTAACATTTCTTTTAGGCCGAGTCGCTCAAATGCATCGCGTTGTACCACTTGGACTATGGGAACTGGGAAAAACTCACGAATATCCCCAAGCCATTTTGAAATTTTAGGGGCTGAGCGGCTTAAACTCCCGCGCCCACGCGCTGTACTTTGCTCTGCGTTATAAAGGGCTGAAAGTGCGCCAGATAAACGCTTATCTCTGTCGTTTAATGTGCCTTGTTGATCGTCATCAACCCCCAGTGCTAATTGCCAGCGGCGTGATTTTTCATCTATCAATGTAGTTGATGATTGTTCTGTCACTGAGTTTGGCTCGGTTAAGGTTGTTTTATCGTTCATGCCAACCAATCCTTATTGCGTTGAGCGAGTTTAGCCAGTTTTTCCATGTGTTGCTGCCAATATGTATGTTGATTTGTATCGATGTTTTGAACTATCTCGGCGTGTGCTTTGTTATTAAAAAGCGTATCGAACAAGCGTTTACGCTCCATTGCATCAAGGTTTGAAAATACCCGCCTAAACAAAGGCAAAAACTCAACAAAGGTGATTTCTTCTAATTGGAGTAACCAATTATTTATGGCGTTGAGTAACAGTGAGTCGTATAGCAGTTGGTCGACCGAATCTGTAAAAAAGCCATCAAAAAATCGTGCAGCTTGAGCCGGTGGCAACGCAGGGGAGAGCATTTTATCAAGCATGGTACTTAGTTGCTCACGGCTTAAACGCTCATTTTGATAAAGTAATCGTGCACATAAACCAATGAGTAAATAGCTGGATTGATCGCTGTGAGCAATAGCCTCTATTGCTTGCCACCATTTAGCTAAAATGTCGGTATCACCAAGGTGCAGCACTAAGGCACGATGTGCGCTGTTAATATTTTGCTGAACGTGCTGCGCTTCTTCATCATTTAAGTTACGGCACGCGTAAGGCAAAGCAAGCGCTGCTTGAATTGCTAAACGCTCGATCAGTGCATCTATTTGACTCAAAGAAAGCGTACGAGCGCTGCCATAACGGCTTATATCAATAAGGGGCGCAATGCTGGTAAGTAAATCATTGCAGTCACTGACTTGGCCGGCGCGCAGTGTTAACTGGGTTAAACCAAACTCAGTGGCTTGCGAAAGGTTGGCAGTTAAACAGTTAAGCACTGAGTCGGCGAGCACGGCTAAGTTTTGCTCTTTTGCTAGTGACGCCATCACTTTGTTATTGGCGGCTTGCTCTATGGTGCTGCCGTAAACAATATGTTCAACGAGTTTAATAGCAAATTCAGGCTGCCAGGTTAAGCGCCATTTTTCTCTAAACGTACCTCGGCTGCTACCTGAGTCAAGTAGCTCGCCCCATGGCACATTTAACAACTGCAGTTGATGTAATAAAATAGATTTGTTTTGGCCAATATCACTGCGCAAGTCGAGTGAATGTTCGCGTGCGAGGGCTTCGGGTTTGAGTTTGTATTTTTTTTGGCGCTTTTGTAAATCTTCAAGCAGTGGCACCAAATCAGTATCATCAGGAATTTGCCCAACCTGTTGACCCAGTAAAACAGTGTTATGTATTTGTTCCCACAAGGCGTGTTCACCAAAACACATGCAGCTTATAACCGCATCAGTGATTTCTTCAAAACTTGGTTGTGGCCTGTCTCTTACTGCGGCTAAGCTTAGGCAAAGTCGCTGGGCTTCAATGACTGATGCAGTTGAAATAACCGCCCCTTGCTCTCGTAAATTTTGTGCAATAAACACTAACCAAGGCGCAATATGATCATCCTGTTGGCGATGTTGCCATAAATGCTGATACCACATAGGTGCAGCAACACCTGCGCCGTAGCCTGTTTGCGTGGCTAAACGTGCTGAAGTCCACGGGATCCAGGTGGATTTATGTTTACTGGCTGCAAGCTTTTTAGGGAGGGCTTTTATTAATGCCCGATCATCTTTAGCGCTATGCTTGGCTTTAAGTGCGGGTACATGCCAAGCACCACAAATTACGGCAATAGGGCCGTCGCATAGTTTAGCTATTTTGGCTATTTCTAAGCGCATAAATGCTTCGCGTTGATGATCATGTGCCAGCTCTGGCGAATCTTGTTCGACAGGCTGCCTTAGTGCAGTCATTGCATGTTCAACTTGTTCAAAAATAGCTAAGCTGTCATCGCGATTTTGCTCGATAAGGTCATTCCACCAAGCCTCTGCATCTTGATAGCCTGCAATGTTTGCCAATACACCAATGGGATCGCGTAAGAGTGCGGTTAACTGTGGTGTATTTTCTTGGTTATTGCTTTGATCATCGCTTTTGCCATCGCTTTGATTATTATTTGGTGTGAGTTGCTCAGCGTTGGTATGTTCTTCATCTTCATTATGTAGTTGCTCAGCTTGCATTTGTGCTAAGCGCACTGCAATGGGTAAATCAATAAACGCGCTGGGTATTTGCTGTTGCTTTGCCCAGACACTGGCTTGGTATTCAGGGGAATACTCAGCAAAGGGATAAAAAATGCTGCTTTGTGCATGCTCTACCGCATAGCTTAGCAATGCCACGGGTGGTTTCATTTGCTGATGCGCTAATAATGGTAAAAGATCACTGCAATCAGCGGGGCCTTCTATCAATATATACTGCGGTTGCAGCTGCTCAAGGGCGGCAAGTAATCGTTTACTTGAGCCCGGACCATGATGTCGAATACCAAAATAATGAATATCAGAATGTGCCATTAGTTAACCTTATAGCACCTGATTTAAATGGTGGTAATAGTCTTCATAGCCTTTACGCTTTTTGAGCACAGTTTCAAGGTATTCCTCTAATACGGCGCGATCTTGAACGGGGTCTTTCACAATTGCACCAAGCATACTTTGGCTAATTTCGGCTGCGGTTAACTGGCCTTGGCTAAACCAGTTTGCTTGGCTGAGCCCGCCAACCATAACGGCAATAGCCTCTGCGGTTGATAGGTTCCCGGTTGGGGTTTTTAATGTGAGTTTACCGTCGAGCGTTTCGCCGCCACGTAACTCTCTAAAAATGGCAACAACCTTGGCAATTTCGTCAGCGGTGTTTTTCGGTACTGGTAAATCTAACGATTGGCCCATTTCAGCAACGCGCTTATTAATAATTTCGACTTCTTGATCAACCGAATCTGGCAGCGGCAGTACCACAACATTAAAGCGACGTTTTAACGCTGATGATAGTTCATTAACGCCTTTATCGCGGTTATTCGCGGTGGCAATAATATTAAAACCGCGCTGTGCAAATATGGCATCGTTTAGCTCTGGTACTGGGAGCATTTTTTCTGATAGTACGGTGATCAAGGTATCTTGAACGTCAGAGCCCATACGGGTTAGCTCTTCTAAGCGGCACAAGCTGCCATTTTCCATTGCACGCAATAGTGGCGTTGCAACGAGGGCTTCTTTACTCGGGCCATGTGCTAATAGCTGCGCATAGTTCCAGCCGTAGCGAATTTGGTTTTCGTCTGTGCCAGCGGTACATTGGATAACTTGGGTACTACAGCCACAGATGGCTGCGCTTAAATGTTCAGACACCCATGATTTGGCTGTACCAGGTACGCCCAAAAGTAATAATGCGCGATCGGTCGCCAACGTGGCAACGGCGGTTTCTATAATGCGGCGGTGGCCAATGTATTTTGCTGAAATATCAACGCCCGATGCAGTTTTACCACCCATTAAATAAGTAACCACTGCTTGTGGCGACATTGCCCAGTTATAGGGTTTATTACCGGTGTCGTCCGCTTTTAATGCATCTAATTCACTTTGGTATACTTGCTCAACGGGTAAACGAAGGATATCGCTCATTATAGTGTCCTTGAATAATGTGTGTTGCGCGTCCTGTTTATATTTAGGGCGGCTAATAAAGGGTTGTAAAATGACTGTGCGGCTTGGCTTTTATTAAATTTCATGGTGTTTGTGCCTTTACAGCGACTAAGCCAACATTAAGTTTAAGTGCGTCTAGCATGGGATCTGCAGGCATCACACCTAATGCAATCACGCCATCGTAAATTCGCTGTGCCAGTGCTTGGGGTAAAAATAGCCCAAGTGCTAATAACTCACTCATTATGGCGTAATGCTCAAGGTAATGTTTATCAGTGAGCTCCTGTTTAATATCTTGCTGTAATTGTGCCCAAGCTTGAGTGTGGCTTAGTTGTTGCCAAGTTAGCTCTGTTAATGGCGAATCAATGAGCGACAGCAAATTGCCAAAATTGAAGTGCATATGCTTTTTTTCAAGCAGCGTATAAATAACAGTGGCAACATGTTGCGGTGATAAACGAGATTTAACGCCACGCAGTACATACCATAACAAGCTGTGCGTGAAGAGTTCATCACAACTGCGGGTTATAAAGTCATTGAGTGTTGTTTCTGGCAGGGAATCAAACGCATTGTTAATAAAGCCAATATTATCTTGCTCACGGTATTGATCAAATTGCCAGCCGTTGCATAGCTGTGTAACCGAAATGTTAAGTGTTTTTGCTAATGCTGCTAATGAAACCTCAGCAATAAACTCGGTTCGCATGGCCTGTTGTGTTTTACTTTTGAGTTTTGCGGGCAATACTATGGTGGTTTTTTTAAACAAACCTTTGGTTTTTACTTCTAGCCAAGGTGCTAACTCTTGTGCGTGTTGATCACTTTGGGTATCGTCAACATCCACAGCTAAACGTGCGAGTAATTGTTTGGCAAAGGCCACCACCTTTTTTGATTTATCGGTCAAATATTCTTGTAATTGGGGTTGATCTTGATGGCTTAAATGAATGCTTAAAATGTGATACAAACGCAGCCGATTTTCTGCTAACTCAGTTTTCGCAACCTGATGAATATACTGCGCTGCTAGTTGTGGGTTTGTATGCCTAAGTTGGGTTAAGCGGGCACGTTTTTCTGCTGGGTAAAGGTCGTCCCACTGTAGTTGTTCAAGTGCTGTATTTTGCTGCGCTTGCCATTGGCATAATTGATCATTAGACCAATATACCCAAGGTAAATAAACACTGGGCACAGAGTCTGAGTGTTTTGTTGGCATCCAATCGGCTGGATGGGCACATACGCCACGACTAGCAAGTAAATTAAGTACGGCATCAAACCCTGAGCTTGTTTGTTGTTTACAAAATGTCATTACACGGCTAAATAGAGGCCGCAATGAGGTTGTAATACACGGGAGTGCAAGTGTCGGAATATCAGGTGCTGATACTAACTCCGTCTCGGGTGATGGGTAGTGCATAATCAATTGTTGTTGCTGAGAAAGTATCAGCGCATACATGTTTTGTTTACTCGGTGTGATCGCACTTAGTAATGTTTGCCAATCATCGGGGAGTTTAGCTAGGTTGATTTGATCATGCCCAACGAGCCATTTTTTCTCGAGCTTTTGAGCTGCTTGCAATGCGTAATTAAGCTGCTCATTACGCGCTTCGATTTCGTTAGCATGAGTGTCGATGATAGTTACTGACATAAAATAACGCCCCATGATGCTGTTTCAACACTTATTAACTCAGCAAATTGTCCATCGAGTAATACAAAGGCCGTATCAAGCTGGCTTCCCAATATTAAAGGGTCTAGCACTTCATTTATTAAAGGCAAATGCACTGTTTTAGTGTTATTTTGCCACCAGTATTGACCTGACTTGTCTTGGCTAATACGCCCTGCAGGGGTAATAAAAGGCATTTTTTCAAGCCATGGCAATTGAGCATGATGCTGGAAAAAATGTAGTCGCCAATCTTGAAGTGGTTCTTGTATATGGCTCATTTGCTGATTAGTTGGGCTTTGGGGTATGTATTCATGCTCACCTAAAATAGCCCTGTATGGCATACGACTAGCATAAAAAGTTACTTTACCTTTTAGGGTTTTCCCCAGCGCACTTTGCGTTTTACTACTGCCACTTTTTACAGGAATAAAATCGAGCAACATAGCAATCGCAGTTGCAGGAGTAGATGTTTGTTCATCGCTTGGCGAGAGTAACTTTAACCAGCGCATAGACGCTAGTAAGCCATTACGGCGCATTTGTGATTTTTCACCAATAACTTGCCACGTACCATTGATAGTGAGCGGTTGAGTGCTATTTTCATCAGTATTGGGGCTGAGTACTTGTTCACGATTTTCGCTGCTAACAACACCGCGATAGGCATCAATGTCTTGCGGGTTACTTAGCCATGCTTCGCTGAGTAACGCTAATTTAGCGAGCTCTTGGAGCGCCGCGCGGGGTTGATGTTGCACCGGGTGAGCCAGTATTTTTGCTGGTAATTCGTCAATTCTTGCTGCCAAGTTTGCTGCTTTGGCATCAACTAAACGCGCCGCTATTTGGCGGCACTTATCTCGGCTGTCTTTTAAAAACTGTACAATGCCACTGCTAAGTTGATCGTTTATCCACTGTTGTAACTCAGTCAGCCCTTGTGCCACTGAATCGAGAGTTTTGGCTCGATTTTGCGCTGCGCGTTTAGCTTTATCTTCTTCACGTTTAGCGAGTTCTTCATCGGTGAGTACTTTCTCAACATTGGTTTTATGCAATGAAAGGGGGGCGGCGGATTTACTTATTTTTGCTGCGTTGTCCTGCGCAGAGGCTTCGTCTGTTGTGCTGGTGGAGCGTCTGCGTCTGCCTAACCAGTCATTCACCCATTGTGGCGGCGCAGTTTTAGCGAAGTTATCAGGCAAATCAGAAAACTGCCAAAATAGCGCAAGCACATGTTTACACGGAAACTTACGCGACGGGCATGTACATTTATAGCCGTGATCGCTCACATCAGCCATAGTGTAGTAGGGTGTGGAGCCTGAGCCCTGACACTCTCCCCAAATTGTATTTACGTCTTGGGCTTGCCCAAGCACTGGCCACTTGGCGGGTTTGAGTAATTTTTTTGCGGCATTAATTGATGGCTGATCGGGTGCCAACTCTTGCACGAGCGTGTCGGATACTTCCATGATAAAACGCCTACTACATTACTAATGTGGAATAAGGTTAATAGCGCCAGTTTATCTATAATTCTCGTAAATACAATACGCTAATAGTTAATATAGGTACATCAAAGTAAAAAATTGATCACAAATAGCGCCTTAAAAAGGTAAAAAAATAGTTGTTGACCTTAACTTAGCTTGAGGTTTTATGCTTGGTTGCATCATTAAAAAGGAGTTAACCCAATGCAACAAAAATCAGTACATAATACAGCAATTATTTATTCAAGTGGCCGAAAAAATGGTAATACAACAGCGCAGGTGAACGCATACAGTAAACAAAAAAGCGGCATTGTTTTTTGTTTAGATGATTATGTTATTGCCCCTTACCGATATGATAAGCAATATAACAATGACGACTTTTATAACTTGTTCGAAGTGCTGTTACGTTATGAACATTGGGTATTTGCATCCCCCGTTTACTGGTACAACACGACCCCACAAATGAAAGCGTTTATGGATAGAATAACCGATTACATGGATGATGAGGCGCTAAAGCCAAAGTTAAGAACATTGCGCCAAAAGCATTACTCTTTACTCTCAAATGCAGCCTCAGCAGAGGCCCCATCTGCATTTATAGATATGTTTAAACATACCTTTAACTATTTAGGTATGACGTTTAAAGCACATTCACATATTCAAGCTAGTTAAACTGTTTTAAACAGGGTAGGCTAAAACAAAAAAGGGTAATTTATGAAAACGTTACTTATGGGTTTTAGCCTACTTTTAACAAGCCTCGCAGTATCAGCACAGGAACCCGAGCCTGTTATTAAAGATTTTGGCTTTTTTTATAATGTTCCAGAGCACACATCTGATCTAAAGCAGGCGCAGTTTAAAATAGCTTTTGATGTAGGTGAGGGAGCTGAAAAAGGTCAGCAAAACAACCATATAAATTCGTTGGCGCGTTTTATTAATATGCATGTGGCGCATGGCGTTAACCCTGACAATATCAAGCTTGCTTTGGTTGTTCATGGCAGTGCCAGTGTTGATGTGCTTGAAAACAGTTTTTACACGCAGCGTTTTGGTGTAGGTAACAAAAACCAATCACTTATAAAGCAATTACTTGCTAATAACACCGACATTTATGTATGCGGCCAGTCGGCAACGCATATGAAAGTAGCTAAAAAGCAGCTTATCCAAGGTGTTAAAATGTCGCTATCAGCAATGACCGCTCACGCAAAATTACAGCAGCAAGGTTATACCTTGAACCCGTTTTAAATGAATGTTTTGTGTTTTGGTGATTCAAATACCTTTGGGCTTTCAGCAATAGATGGCTCGCGTTTATCTGAAATTGAACGTTGGCCTACATTATTCAAACAAGCGATCGGGGACGAACATAAAGTAATTGAAGCAGGCCAACCTAACCGCACACTTGTAAATAACCCACCATTTACCGGGAACAAATCAGGGGTTACGTACTTAAAGCCTTATCTTGAAGCGCATCAGCTTGATGTAATCATCATACAACTGGGTACGAATGATCTAAAAGCACGCTTTGCGTTAACAGCAGAGAAAATTGCTGAAGGTTTAGCGCAATTTATTAATGAAATTGAGTTGTTTTATCAATCAACACCTCAACCGCGTTTAGTTATTATTAGCCCATTTACAGTGTTTGAAGTAGGCCAATACCAACGCATTTACGCAGGCGCACAGGCTAAAGCCGTGCAATTATCTCACGAGTGTAGGCGTATAGCACACGCACACAACTGCCTTTTTTTAGACGGTCACACATTAATAACACCCTGTAAAAACGAGGGAATTCATTTACCAGCCACAGAGCACAAAAAGCTAGCAAATGCTGTATTTGAGCTTATTTACCAATACTCAGGTTACTTAAGGCGGGCTGTTTTAATTAGTGACTAAATTAAAATAGTAGCAACGCGCCTTAGAGTTTATCGAACAATAAAGCTTTGCTCTGTTTGGCCTGATTCATACATCCATTGGTAAGTGAGAGGTTCCGTGCTGCCATCATAAAACCATATCAATGCGACTAACTCTGTTTCACTATTAGCGATTGTTACAGATTTTTTAATGCCTAAGCTGCTGATCGGGCTTCTATAAATACAGTTATTATAGTCTACAGGTTGCTCAAGTTGAGGTTTAACACATACATTTAAATACGCTCGTTGAGATATCTCAGTCAATTTAACGTCTATTAGTAATTCAAATTGCGTCGAAAAATCAAATTCGGGTGTTGCGACTAAATCAGCTGTTGAAACCGGCGTAACAACTGGTGGTGAAACTGGTGCAGGCGTTTCTCCTTGAATAGGAGTTGATGTATTTGTATCATCCGATCCACCACCACAGCCTTGTAACATAAACCCTGTTGCCGCCAAAATAGTCATGATTAAATTTTTCATATTAAACTCCTAATTATTGATGACTTTTGATTCACTAAAGGTATTAAACCACGTTGTTTTTTCTGATCCTGATGATTGTGTAAACTCGGCAAAATCAGGGTAAGCACTCAGTAGATCAACGCCCTCTTTAGGATGAGACCAGTTCACACCAATTTCTAATGCCCAAGGTAACCCTTGTGCTGTTTGATAATACATTTCTGAACCACTGTTATCATCGGCTTGACCATATGAGATTGCAAAAGCCTCTGTGGGAGGTTGGTTTTTAAGATGTACTTCCCAACCTCTAGCATTGTTAACATCGACAAATGGGCCATGATAAAAACCATTTACAGCAAAAATAAAGGGGTCAAATAATGCGGATGGAGCGCTTTCACTTGCCACAGGTGTAATTAAAGGCACTGTCACTTTAAAGCTAACTTTAGGGCTGTTTTCGCACCCGGATTGTGTTCTAAAATATGTGCATGACGCTGAGGTTTCAAACCAGTTCTTAGTATCAGCCATAACGATTATGATAGCCTCACTACGCCCTGGCTCGATCGCAGAGCTAGTTTGCTGCACACCGTTTATTTCATAACGAATTAAATCTTCATTGATGTTACTAGACAATATTGAATCTAAGCGCACAGCAAAACCGTTATGATAACTTGCCCCAACAGCATTTAACGTGCCCTCTACTGTAAATCTCACAACATCAGAACCCACTAAATCAGTGGTTGTACGGTAATTAACAACAACATCATTAAAGTCATAATCACCCTTTTCAGGCCATAAATCCTCATAAGCCAATGCAACCCAATCATTTGCCCCTGGATAGCTAATACTGGTAATTCCTGGATCTGATATGCTAATTGGGTAATCTTCAACCTCACCATCAGATACCCCGCCAATAGAGCCTATATCAGCTGTTTTTGATACTCTGAACCTTGACCATGTATCACCTACAAATGCATTACTTGGAATATCTACTAATATTGCATTTAACCCTTCAACCAATAAGTGCTGGCTTATCGCTTGCGTATCATCAAACTTGCCATTGTTATCCCAATCAAACCAAGCGTTTAAATAACCTTCTTTTGATGCTTTAACAATAATTAAACTATCAAGGCCAGCCTCTAAGGCTGTGACAAATTGAACGCCATCATCGCTATCATCTGTAGATTTAGGTACAGGTTCGCCATTGACAATATCACCTAGAAAAATGCCATTTTCATCAAATTCATGTCTTGCACCGTTATCAGCTAATGAAATGCCATAGCTAGTTGGCGCATCACCAAAATCAATTGTGGTGTCATCTTCATCTATGATCGGTGCTGTCGCACACCTTGCACCATCGTTATTAGAAGAGCTTGGCCCGTAAGCAAACAGCGTTGCATTAGGTGAGGCTGCTGAAACATCAATTCTGAAAACATGACCATCACTATTTCTGCTGATATAAAAATTACCATCAACATCAAAATAAACTGCACCAAATGTACCGGACACTCCCACATTACCTAAATTGGTTGATACTGCGGTTGAGCCATCTTTTTGGATAGTTATTTTATGTAAATTACCATTACTATCAACACTATAAGCACGGTCTGCGTTAGGGTTTGAGTCTGCATCAGGGTGAAATGCTAAATCAAAGATGTTTAAATTGAGTAAATCTCCAGAAACAACCAGATTCATAATTAAGTAGTCGCTACTACTTTCATCTAAATCAGTACGATAAAGGCCATAGCTAGCGCCTTTTCTATAGCTGTAGTAATAATTTTGTTGAACAGAAACGTCACCAACATAAAAGTTAGTGCTTGCGGGTGTGTTAGCAACTGCTAATGGAATCATTTGAAAGTCGTTGCCAATTTTTACTATGGTTGCTGCGTCGTATCCCCAGCCATATAAATATCGGTCATGTAGATTAAATCCCAACCCATTGATTTTGCCAGTAGTGCCTAAATTATCACTTAAAACAGCATTGCTACCAGTTGCTAAGTTAACACCATATAATTTAGCAACTGACTCTTGTACTAAAAAAGCTTTTGACGGACAAGTCGTAAAAGGATCTGCGTGTAAATCCAAACTCAATAGAGCCAAAGTGACAGCTACATAAAGTTGTTTAGTTTTCATATAAAGACTCCAATGGGTAAGCTACTTTGGAAGTGCATTACTCAAGCCAACTTTTTTTATTATATACTTCAAAGTGTTGTGGCATTGCTGATCAATGTTTTTGCAATTTGCGATACGAATTGCGACTCAATTACTCAACTAGGTTTGCTTTTATCCGCCTGATATTCCAGTTAGATAGCTCAACTCTGAGTAATACAGTTAACAGCGCGCAAGGGGTAATGTTATTCCTGATGAGTAATTAGCAGCTAAAAATATATGCTTGTCATTTTTATTTAAGTAAAACAATTGATTAAAAATGTTATTTTATAAAATCGCTTAAGCAGTGTAACCGGCGTAAGTGGTCGGCATGGCTCAATAGGCTATGATACCCGCGGAAATATTACTAACAACGGTGCATATAGTTTAGATTTTAATGCGGCAAACCAGCTTACTACAGCAAAAGGTAATAGCTATTTATATGATGGTCACAACCGCCGCGTAAAATAGACCGATGGTAATGGCACCAGCTATTCAATGCACAGCCAAGATGGTACATTACTGTACAGAGAAAAAGGCGATACCATAACAGGCAACGGCACTCACTATATTTACTTAGGTAAAAAGCTGATTGCCAAGTACGGTGACGTAACACCGCAAACAGTGAATGAAAGCCGTCAGCACAGCCGCTCATTTGGTGAATCGATAGAAGCACCCAAAGATGACGTAGGGTACACAGGACATAAATTCGACACCGACTTAGGGTTGAGTTATATGCAGGCACGATACTATGATCCAGTTATAGGCCGGTTTTACAGTAGTGATCCGGTTGGTACTTTAGAGCATTTATCTGGGTTAGGTGGTATTCACGGATTTAACAGATACGCATATGCAAATAATAACCCATACAAGTACGTAGATCCTGATGGGGAAGCTGTTATTTATGCTGGATTTACTGGAGGCGGAAATGCTGGGGTTAGCGGTGACAATGCCGGTGGTGTTTTCTTCGACGTTTCGTTTGACGGAATCAAATTTGGAACTTATACCTCGCATGAAATAGGTTCTTCTACTGGAACACCGTCAGCTGGCGCTGGTTTTGAAATGGGGGCAATGACAGGTGGATATGAAACCGCGTTAAATGGTGAGTATATGATTGCAGGAGGACAAGGTGGTGCTGGAGCTGTTGGTACAGTAGCTGGTAACACAACATTGGGGCCAACCCCTGAGGTTGGTGTGCAATTATCTCTCGAAGAAGGAACACCGCAAGCTAACGGGTTTATCCACACTGGTACAGGGCAAGCCACAGTGGTAGGTTCCTTAACTGGGCAAGATGTTAGTAATGGCTTGCAAAGCGCAGGTCAAGCAATACAGTCTACTATGGGTGCTATCGCCACCAATATTCAAGAAGGACTAGATATAGATATGGGGATGTAAATAACTTCGGTATGAATGATAAAGATACAAAAATATTAAAGGTTGTTGGAGCTTTGACTGTTGCAAGCTTAATTGGATATCAAACATTATCTAGTTCATTTGATA
>NZ_JABCJL010000096.1:0-624 GCF_012952265.1 Pseudoalteromonas sp. NEC-BIFX-2020_015 | reverse complement strand
AACCGCGATAAAGTCATGACACTGAGTTGTGATGAATTTTTACGGCGCTACTTACAACATGTACTGCCGAAAGGGTTTATGCGCATTCGCCACTATGGCTTTTTAGCTAATGCGTGTCGCAAGCGAAAGTTAGGGTTAATAAAGGCTCAAGCATCAATAACCCCATTCAAAGCGGTGAAGCCGAAGGCAGAGCAAGAACGATTAATACCGCATTGGCCTTGCCAGTCATGCAAGGCGGGTATCTTACGATTTATTGGCGTGATGAATTTAGATATGGCGACAAATAAAATAGCGCGAACGAGTTAGCAGCCTTGCTTGCTGCATCAGATCAATGAGTTAACCTGCTTAACTGCTCAGGCTAGTCGCGGCTGTGCGTGAGAAAAATATCCTTGCTTAACGGTTAAACATTAGGTTTAATGAATAGATAATAAACGCTGAGCAATGCAGGGATAGCTTAAATTATAATAGGCAAGCTTATTAAATTAGCTGATTTAGCTAGAGCCTCTAAAAAGCAAATTCCCATAGCATAAACAACACCAACTCTATACACCGAGCAGGTAGCGCCTCAGTCCAACAAGCGATTATGCAACACAAACTGCGTGTTGCATAAATACTAAAGTGTTA
>NZ_JABCJL010000014.1:0-127686 GCF_012952265.1 Pseudoalteromonas sp. NEC-BIFX-2020_015 | reverse complement strand
CTGTAAGCTGTAAGCTGTAAGCTGTAAGCTGTAAGCTGTAAGCTGTAAGCTGTAAGCTGTAAGCTGTAAGCTGTAAGCTGTAAGCTGTAAGCTGTAAGCTGTAAGCTGTAAGCTGTAAGCTGTAAGCAAAAATATTCCGAATTTATATTCAGCAATGCAACCTCTTTTTATTTATTGTGGTGGCATTGTTGTGAGTTTGGATAAACCCATGCCTGTAGCCGTTTTCTATGGAAATACATTCACGTAGGAGCCAGCTTTAGCTGCGAATGATTTATATTTTATCACTTTAGCTTTCTCGATGTAGCCCGCAGTGCTTATGTGCGATCGGTGGTGAAAATAATCATTGTCTCTATGAATGACGACCTACATGGGTTTTCTAGGTGTAGCGCGCTGCGCTTCTGTGCAATCGGTGGTAAAAATAGTCATTGTCGTCATAAATGACGACCTACATTGGCGCGGTGTTTGAATGTGCGTAGACTCGGGATTTTTCATTTAATTTTCAGGACTGTTTTAGGTTGATTTATTAAATCATTTTTTAGGTAATATAATGCAAAATTTTTTTCTCGATATAATTACAGTGATGCAAGACCAGCTGTGGTTTTATTTACTTACAGTAGGCTTAGTTAGCCTTTGTATTGGCAGTTTTTTAAACGTCGTTATTTATCGCTTACCCGTTATGATGCAACGAGAGTGGCAAACTGAGTGTCGCTTGCTGCTCGATGACGAACTCACTCACGCTAAAAACAAACGCACTGATGACGTAATTACTGAGCCTTTTAATTTAGTAAAACCAAACTCGACTTGTCCAAAATGTAAAACTGCAATTAAAGCATGGCAAAATATTCCTGTAATTAGCTGGCTATTTTTAAAAGGCCGTTGCGGTAGTTGCAGTAACCCTATTTCGATACGTTACCCTATCATTGAAATGCTCACAGCCGTGATGAGTTTAATCGTCGCTTACACCTTTGGTGTTACTGAACAAGCTGCGCTATATATTTTTATCACTTGGGTATTAGTGGCACTCACCTTTATTGATATTGATCATATGCTCCTGCCAGATCAACTAACCCTGCCTTTGGTGTGGTTGGCACTTATTGCTGCTGTAATGGGAATTACTATTTCTCCTGCCGATGCAATTATCGGGGCGGCCTGTGGCTATTTAAGCTTATGGAGCGTTTTTTGGCTATTTAAGCTGATCACAGGTAAAGAAGGAATGGGTTATGGTGATTTTAAATTACTAGCCGTATTTGGCGCACTTTTAGGATGGCAAGCACTGCTCACTATCATTTTGCTTTCAAGTGTTGTGGGGGCTGTGATTGGTATTACACTTTTAAGTATACAAGGTAAAGATAAAGCCACTCCTATTCCATTTGGCCCCTATTTAGCCATTGCCGGCTGGGTTGCATTATTGTGGAGTACGCAAATTCAACAGATGTACTTTAACTGGCTTGGCTACTAGTTATGGCACGCTCTAAAAACAATTGGATTCTAGGTTTAACGGGGGGCATAGGCTGTGGAAAAAGTGCTGTCAGTGAGCTATTTGAACAGCATGGCATCACAGTAGTTGATGCTGATATCATTGCTCGTCAAGTAGTCGCCCTTGATAGCACTGGCTTACATGAAATAGGTAAGCATTTTGGCGCTGATATTCTCAATCATGATGGTACGTTAAACCGTACAAAGCTTAGAGAAATTATTTTCGCTGATAGTGAACAGAAAAATTGGCTTAATGCCCTTTTACACCCGTTAATTCGTGAAAAAACCATCTCGGATCTAAATGCTGCATCTAGCCCTTATGTAATACTAACTGCGCCTTTATTATTTGAAAACCAGCTAGATAAATACTGTAATCGTACTTTGGTGATTGATGTGCCAATCGAAGTACAAGTTGCACGAACAATAGCAAGAGACAATATAAGCCTAGCACAAGCCAACAGTATAATTGCAGCGCAAATGAGCCGAGAAGATAAACAGGCTAAAGCAACTGATATCCTAGATAATAATCGCGCATTAAGCTTAGTAGCCCAAGACGTTACGCTATTACATCAACGTTACATGGCATTGGCCAATGAATCTAAAGTTTAAGCTACATATTCCTAATAAATTATAAATTTTTAATATTTTAGTTGGCAAATCATACTAAATTAGAAAGACTAATGTTATACCAATTGCATTAAATTAGTGATCTATTATTACGACAAGAAAATGGCTCAATAACAAGGCAAAAATTATGATATATAGTTGTTCTATATAAGTAATTTTCAACGCAGTTAGTGAGTTATTTAATTCGCTAGAATGATCACGTTTTTAATAAAATTGGTATTATACCCTGCTCTTTTCTGATAAATTGCTGACTATGAGAGGTGTTTACAAAGGTGCGCAATGAATATTAACTCACCATTACTTAGAAAGTTTATCACGCTTGGCCGAATTGACGCCGAAACTGTTAAGTTAAAACAGCGTGAATTTAGCTCAACTGCAGAACTAATAGCGAAATGCGGTGGCATTGACGGCCATGAACTTGCAGAACAATGCATTGATCTATTCCGCGTTCCTTATTTTGATATTAAAGACTTTAATGTAGAGCTAATACCTAAAGAGCTGGTTAAAGATAAACTCATTCGTGAGCATCATATTCTACCTCTAGTTAAAAAAGGCCGTAAACTTTATATTGCAGCCTCTGATCCTACTGATTATGGTGCCTTTGAAAACTTTGAGTTTAGTACGGGGTTATCTTGTGAAGTACTCGTTGTTGATTACCGCCAACTAGAAGCTAAAATAGAACAACTTCTTGATGCAGCAGGCAGTTTACACCTTAGCGATGAAGAATTTAAAGAGTTTAGTGACTTAGATACTGACTCACCAAAAGAGCCTCAAAATCAAGGTGATGATGAAAAAGACGACGCACCCATTATCGTCTATATCAATAAAATATTGATGGATGCCATTAAAAAAGGCGCCTCCGATTTACACTTTGAACCCTACGAACATAAGTACCGTGTGCGTTTTCGTATTGATGGTATTTTGCATGAAATGGCCAGTCCGCCGAATAGTCTAGCAACGCGTTTATCAGCACGTATAAAAGTAATGGCACGATTAGATATTGCCGAGAAACGTAAACCGCAAGATGGTCGTATTAAATTAAAAATCACTGAGCGTAAGAGTATCGATTTCCGGGTAAGTACCCTACCCACCCTTTGGGGTGAAAAAATCGTAATGCGTATCCTTGATTCGTCCAGCGCTATGCTTGGTATTGATGTACTCGGTTACGAAGTAGAGCAGAAAAAACTTTACATGGATGCACTGCAGCAACCTCAAGGTATGATTTTAGTTACAGGTCCTACGGGCTCTGGTAAAACGGTGTCTTTATATACGGGTTTGAATATTTTAAATCAACCTGAGCGTAATATCAGCACCGCCGAAGATCCTGTCGAAATCAACCTCGAAGGTATTAACCAAGTACAGATCAACCCGAGAGCTGATATGACCTTTGCCAATGCCCTTAAAGCATTCTTGCGTCAAGATCCTGATGTCGTCATGGTGGGTGAGATCCGTGACCTTGAAACCGCTGAAATATCAATAAAAGCGGCACAAACAGGTCACTTGGTAATGTCCACGTTGCATACTAACTCAGCGCCTGAAACACTAACTCGTTTGTTAAATATGGGCGTACCAGCGTATAACGTTGCAAGTTCAATTAGCTTGATCATTGCGCAGCGTTTAGCACGTCGCTTATGTCCAAAATGTAAAACACCTGAAACATTGCCAAGTGAAGAATTACAGCGCCAAGGTTTTAGCCCTGAACAAATAAGCGAGCTTACCCTATTTGCACCTAAAGGATGTGATAGCTGTACTGATGGCTATAAAGGCCGTGTCGGTATTTATGAGGTTATGCAAATTACCCCTGAGATCGCACAAATTATTATGCGCGGTGGTAACTCTTTAGAAATTGCTGAAGTATCATTACGATCAGGGTTTAATAACCTGCGTTTGTCGGGCCTAAGAAAAGCTGCAGCAGGCATGACATCATTAGCTGAAATAAACCGTGTAACGAGTTTTTAAAAGCCTAAAACCTAGGCTTTTAAAATCATAAACAATATGTATGAGAATATGCTATGCCAACCGTTGTAAACTGCCCAACTTGTAAAGCACAAGTTGAATGGTCAGATGAAAGCCCTTACCGCCCATTTTGTTCAAAGCGCTGTCAATTAATTGATTTAGGTGAGTGGTCGCTTGAAAACAATAAAATATCAGCCCCTATTACCAGCGCCAATGACCTTAGCCAAGATATGATTGAGGACATAGAGGAAATGCTAGCTAAAAATGATGACGATTTTTTTAAATAGCTGTTATTAATTACAGGGCTGTATATTAACGCGGGGTAAACCCGCTGCTACACAAAAAAGCGTGGATTATTAAACCCACGCTTTTACTTTTAATACCGCTAATTATTAACCTTCTTTTTTCTCACCACGGTCGCCTTTTTTACCGCCTTTACCTTTTTTACCCATGCGTTTTTTCATTGCAGAGTACTTTTCACGTTGCTCGGCATTTAATACTTGCCATACTTGGTGCTGAGTTCTTAAGTTAATTAAAGCAAACTGTTCGCCCTTAGTTTGACGTTCAGTAAGTAATTCTTTGGCTGCTGCTTCATCAAACGTTGGCATTTCAAGTAATGTTTTCATTTTTTCTTTGTGAGCCATACGCGCTTTTTTCATCGCTTCTTTGCCATCACCGCGTAACGCTTTAAACTGCGCTTTTTGCGCATCAAAAATAGTTTGTAGCTGAGTTTGCTGTGCTTGCGTTAAGCTAAGTTTATCAGCGCCACGTTCAGACAATAAAAAACGTGCTTGATGCTTTTGCTGCGAGTGACCTTGTTTATAGTGGCCACCCCCTTTAGCCATTACGGCTGTAGTGCCTAGAGAGGCGGTTGCCAAACCACAAATTAATACTAGTTTAGAAATATTAGCTGACATAGTCATAATAATTACCTTTGGGTTGGTTGCGAACTTATTGTGTGTTTCGTTGATGGATTAACTATAACAACTGCAATGCAAAGCAACGCAAAGCAATGTAAAGGTTGTGTAAAGGTTCACTTTTAAGCACTTTAAAGCGTAAAATGAAGTTATTCCCGCACGGTAAAGGCAAGCAAATGAAACTGCTAATGATTGATGATGACACTGGCTTATGCGAACTACTTAGTGAATATTTAACAGCACAAGGCTATCAAGTCGAATGTGTTCACGATGGTGAGCAAGGTTTAAAACAAGCACTCAGCCAAGAATACGCTTTGATTTTGCTGGATGTAATGCTGCCTAAACTAGATGGTTTTGAAGTTTTAAAACAGTTACGCCAAACAAAACTCACGCCTGTTATTATGCTAACAGCCAAAGGCGAGGACTTTGATCGTATTTTTGGCCTTGAGCTTGGCGCAGACGACTACATTCCAAAACCATTTAATCATCGTGAGTTACTAGCTCGCGTAAAAGCAATAACACGCCGTATAGAACACATAACCAGCTTAGGTAACAGCACGGCAAACAAGTTATCAGTGAACAACATAGTTATTAATCTCGCTGCTCGTGAAGCTTATGTAGATGAGCACCCATTAAGCCTAACAGGCACTGAATATGAAGTACTTGCGTTATTAGTTAAAAGCGCAGGCGAAGTTGTTAGTAAAGAGCAAATAAGTGAACAAGTGCTTGGCCGACGCCTCGCTTCATTTGACCGCTCTATTGATATGCATGTAAGCAATATCCGTAAAAAAATAGCTGAGTTCAATATTACTGAACGGATAAAAACGATGCGGGGAACGGGTTATGTCTTTATCCAAGGCGAGTAATAAAGCGAATTTAAAGTGGTTAATTCATCCTAAAAAGTTTTTATTTTTTAAAATTTTTGTGTGGTTTTGGTTAACTGTTATAGGCACAATTGCCTCATTAGTGTTTTTAAGCAACATTGCAACCAATCAAGTTAGTAACGAAAAACTACGCGGGCCGATGCAAAAAAACCTTGAGTACACAGCTAAAAGCATTGAGCGCAGCGTCACTAGGCACAAAAAATCAGTTCGTGACATACTCTCTCACCCGCGTTTAGCTAAGCGTAAGTTATTATATTTAAACTCAGATCAACCTGAGCTATCGCTCAGTAGCCAAGTACCACCAAATGAAGTTGACTTAAGCCTTCTTAACTTTACCAAGAGCATGGAACCCCAAGTTATTTTCACTGAGCACTATCAAGCCTTTGGCCCTATTAAAGTCAATGTGCCTGAAGGGTTATTTTACTTATACGAAATTAATGTAAATCACCAAACTCCATTCTTTATACGCTTAAAGTTAATGCCAATTTGGTTAAAAATATTGATCGCACTCCTCGCTTCGCTTGCGCTTAGTTTTGTGTTCAGCCGTAGTTTAATTGCACCTATAAATAGCTTAAAACAAGCGGCTATCGCGCTTGCTAATGGTGACTTGTCTGCAAGAGCAAAAATCGATCCTCAAAGAGAAGATGAACTTGGCGTACTTGGCCGCGACTTTAATAGCATGGCAATTCAATTAGAGCGATTACTTTCAGCACAAAAACGTTTACTTGCTGATATATCCCATGAATTACGCTCACCACTAACTCGGCTAAAGATGGCAACTGGCCTTGCTCAAATGCAAACTCCAGAAGAAAACCAAACCTACTTACTACGTATAGAAAAAGAAGCTAATCAACTAGATAAAATGATTGCTGATGTATTACAAGTATCGCGCTTAGAGGCAAAAAGCCAAGCGCTATCACTGCATAAACAGTCCATCGAAGTCATTGTTGAACATGTACTCAATGACGCTCAATTTGAAGCAAACCAAAGCGCTAAACAGCTCATCGTAAATGGGCAACTAGACGCCGAACTTAACTGTGATGAAGCGCTTATAGCCAGTGCGCTAGAGAATGTACTGCGTAACGCAATTAAATATGCTGAGCGTACTATTCACTTAACTCTACAGCAAAGCGATGCTATTTATATTGAAATCAGTGATGATGGCCCCGGCGTAGCACCTGAAAACTTAACAAAGCTATGCGAGCCATTTTTTCGCCAATCAGATGCACGTGATAGGACTTCCGGTGGAACGGGCTTAGGTTTAGCTATCGCAAAAAATGCAATCATCGCTCATAATGGCAGCTTAACATTACATAATCACCAGCAAGGCGGTTTATGCGTGCAAATTGTATTACCTTTGGATAAACATTAAGAGCCCTATGTTTTATAGCACAGAGTCAGAACTATTAGCACAACAGTGCACTATCAAACGCTTTTTTGCACAGCAGTTCACTACACAGTATTTAAGCACACCACATGGTGATTTATACTATGGTTTTGCCATACCCAAACACGCTAAAACAGCCATTGTTATTAGCACAGGAAGAATTGAAGGACTTGATAAATACCAAGAGTTAATATGGGAGCTTTATAATAATGGGTATGCCGTTTTTATTATTGATCATCAAGGCCAAGGGCGCTCATATCGCACATTAGCAAACCCACATAAAGGATACGTTAATAAATTTAATGACTATGCGGATGATTTAGCCTTATTTGATAAAACTGTCATCGCACAACATTGGCAAGGTAAAAAAATATTACTGGGTCACTCTATGGGTGGCGCAATAGCTTATAATTTTTTAGCTCGGCATAAACATAACTATCAAGGTGTATTTTTGTCGGCCCCAATGTTTGATATTTATACTAAAGGTACACCTAGACCAATTGCAAAATTAGCCGCATCTATTGCCTGCTTATTAGGGTGTCAACAATATTACGCACTTGGCCAAAAAGATTATCACCCTGATGAGTTTTCACTTAACACACTCACTAGCAGCCCATTACGTTATCAATTTTTTAGACAAACTTATGAAAGTGAAAAAAGCTTACAGCTTGGTGGCGTTACTTATGGGTGGCTCAATGCTGTTTTTAAATTTATTGACCAATTAGCACAGCAAAATGTCACTATTCCACTGTTTGTTGCCAGTGCTCAGTGCGATGTTATCGTCGACAACCAAGCACAACAACAATTAGTAAAACGCCTACCAAACGCAAAAATACACACTTTTCCAAGCGCAAAACACGAATTACTATTTGAACAAGATCACATTCGTCAAGCCGTACTCACCCGCTTTTATCAATTTTGTAACTCATTAACTTGAGCTGCCTTATAGCACACAGAAATAGGGTCTTGGTGAATCAAAATATCCATTTCACAATTAAACTCTTGTTGAATCATCGCGACAACTTCATCTGCAACATGGTGCGCACGAATAAGCGGTAAAGTATCTTCAAGCTCTAAATGCATTTGAATAAATTTAATTTTACCACCTTGGCGAGTGCGTACATCATGTACTCCAAAAACATCTTCGTGGCTATTTGCAATTAAAACGATCTCGGCTTTTTCTTCATCAGGAAGCTCTTTATCCATTAAATGGTCGGCACTTTGCCTTGCAATATCCCAACTGTTATAAAGTAAGTAACCCGCAACCCCTATCGCAAAGATCGGATCAGCATATAGCATACCGTTTTGCGCAAGTAATATTGCCACTAGCACAGCAGCATTTAAAATCAAATCACCTTTGTAATGAACTGAATCAGCTTTAATAGCAATAGACTCGGTATGCTTAATAACTTTAGTTTGCACATAAACCACGACCAAAGTGCATGCAATAGCGAATATGCTTACCCAAACCCCCAGCATAGAGTGGTTGAGCTCCACAGGGTTAAACAGTCTTTCAATGCCATGAAATGCCAGCAAACACCCTGAGCCCGCAATAAATGCAGCTTGTCCTAGTCCCGCCAACGCTTCAGCCTTACCATGACCAAAACGATGGTCATCGTCAGCGGGGCGTAGCGCATAACCAAGCACTAAAAAGCTCATAGCAGAGGCGGTTATATCCATTAATGAATCAGTTAATGATCCAAGCATTGAAGCAGAGCCAGATGCCAACCAGGCCCAGCATTTAGCTGCAATCATTAAGCTCACCATTACCATGGTTACTATACTTGCGGTTTTAACCCAAAACTCATAACTACGCTGATGCACGTCTTACCTTCGTATTAAACGACTTAGTTATAATCAGTATATCATTTTTTTTATTTAGTTCGTGTATACTCAGCGCCGATCAATACTGTTTTTAATAAGGCACACACATGCTCGATATCGTTTTATACCAACCAGAAATCCCACCTAACACAGGAAATATTATTCGCCTTTGTGCAAACACTGGCTTTGCACTGCATTTAATTGAACCGCTTGGATTTGAATGGGATGATAAACGCGTAAAACGAGCGGGCCTTGATTATCATGAATTTAGCCACGTACAACGCCACGCATCATTTGAAGCATACTTAGAAAAGTGTAAACCTAAAAAAGTATATGCGTGTACAACCAAAGGCAGTCAATTTCACCACCAAGCTAGTTACGAAGCAGGTGATTGTTTAGTGTTCGGCCCTGAAACACGCGGCCTACCAGACGAACTAATTCAATCATTACCAAATGAACAACGTGTACGCATTCCAATGCAAGCGAACAGTCGCAGCATGAACTTATCTAATGCCGTAGCTGTTTTCGTATATGAATCATGGCGTCAATTAGGATTTCCTAACGCGCAATAAATTTATATTTAGCGCCATAAGTTACTGGCGCGCTCCCTCCGTCACAATTTAAGCTACCCATCAAAAATATTTCACGCCCACAAACTCGCAATAAAACTTTTCCTAAACTAATATTTATTAGTTATTAAAATTAAGAGTTGATGGGATGCAATTGCACTATTTATTAAAGGTATGCTGCTTTATAAGCTTATTTATTTCCCCGCCTGCTATTTCTTATGTTACCGATTTGGATTCTAATCAACTTGCCATACCAACTATTAATGATTTTACTCATGACATAAACAATACAATGTGGCTTGCCACAGAAAATGGTGTATTCAATTATGACGGTCATTCACTTTTCAGTAATCAAACAGCGCCTTTTTCTAACCTGCCATCGCAGTCTATTTTGCAAATATCGGCTTATAAATCGTGGTTATTAATTAATACCACACAGGGCTTAAGTTTAATCAACTTGATAAACAATCAATTGGTTCAACTCACCAATACGCCTATTACACATCCAATATTAAATTCAGAACAGGGTTTTTTATTCCTGTTAAAAGGCCAGCTTTACACAATCAAAGAAGAAAAATTACATCAATTACTCTCACTACAAAACCCTATTTCGAACATTGCGTTAGGGTATAAAAATCACATATGGATCCACAGTCAAAATAACCGTATTAGTCACTTTGATTTAGCAACAAATCGAACCACTACTGAATTCACTGCACCACAGAAAATAAACCAGCTAGCACCGAGTACAGCGTCACCAAAACTAATTTATAAAACAGAGCAAGGAAATCTATATTTAATCGATAACAACGGCTCCACACAAAAACTGCCAAATGCTCACAAAAACCCTCAGCAACTGCAATTATTAAATGGGCAACTTTATTACCTGCACAAGCAGCAAGCTTTTGTCTTTAACTTAAAAACAAACAAAGCTAAACCTCTGTTTTACAATTCATCCAATCGATTCATAGCAACAAAGCAAAGCAATGATCAGCTATGGTTGCAATTACTTAATAAAAATTGGCTAACCCTACCTCAGTTACGCCTAGTTAGTACACCTATAACCAATAGCCCAGTCCCACGTATTCAGCAATACTATAAAACATTTACACAAATACACTCTTTGTCACTCAATAAAACAATAACTAAAATACATTATTTACGTGACGAAAAGTGGGCAATAGCAACAAACCAAGAGCTCTATCTATACGATGCTTCATTACAGACATTTGATTTAATTTTAAATAATGAAGTGTCGGCCTTAAACTTTACCTTACCAGCGAGTTTACTGGTGGCAACAAAAGGCCAACTACTTGAGTATAACCTTGCACAAAAGCGTACCATTGAACGCTACCCAGTTAACGAAATCATTGCCTTAACTTCACTTTCGAAAACTCATCACATAGCAGCCACTAATCAACACTTATTTTATGTAGCAAATGGGCAAATAACCCCATTAACCTTATTAACTAAGCCAGAAGGTCAAATTAATAACCTGCACTACCAAGCAAGTTCTTCAACATTTTTACTGGCTACAACACACGGTTTATGGGAAGGAGAATTACAGCTACAAAATGAAAACATACTTAAAGATATTACTCTTAACTTAAATAAGATAAGCGCAATTCCAACATTCGCAACTTATGAAGCCCCTAAAAATGCTTTATGGGTAAGCGACACTCAAGGCATAAAGCTCTATCACCCTGTAGATAACCAAGAGAATGAAATTGCCAATAACAACATCAGCGCCAACATAGTTGGCATTGCTAGTAATGATCACATTGCCAACTCACCCTTAACTATCAGTTACCGAGACAAAATAATTTTATACAGCAACACAAACAGTGTTTTACTTGAAGCGCAATCAAATAAAACGCCGCCACTGACTGATTCATTATCTATCAGTAAACTTACATTGCACTACCAACACACAAACCAAAGCTTTTATCATTTAGCGACAAATGCTGTACAGGCGGATCAACCACTCAAAGGGGCTACAATTTGGTTTGGTAACTTAAACAATATGCCCGCAAAGCTCAGTTATAGATTAACCTCTGATGGTGAATGGCAAACGCTGCCTATTTCACAAAATATGCTGAGCCTATCCAACCTATTACACGATACCTATTTAGAAGTAAAAAACCTCAATCAAGAAAATAGTCCCCCGCTCGCTTTACACATTAAGCAAACAGCCTTTTTAATACCTAACTGGTTCACTTATGCAGCTATTATATTTGGTATCAGCTTAATCTTAATATTGTTTTTTATTATTCTTAAGCAAAAAAATAGCGCTAAGCATAACCTTTCAAATGCACTGATGGCGCAATCAAAAGATGCCATTTGGATTGCCGATGAACATTTGCAAATCACTCAAATTAATCCGGCGTTTACTCATATTTGTGGCTATAAACCTGAAGATGTAATAGGCAAAAAACCTAAATTACTCACCATAAATGGCCGCGATCATAAGTTAGAAAACCTTATTAATAATGAGCTAGAAGCTGATGGCTATTGGTCTGGTGAAATTTGGAACTTACGAAAAGATGGTCAACCGTATGCGCTCGATCTCTCTATTACCAAAGTGCAAACTCCAAACTTGCGAACTAGCCATGCACATTACATTGGTCTATTTTCCGATGTTACGGCGCGTAAGAACAATGAACGAGCAATGTTACGCTTAACCATTAGAGACACTGTAACAGGCCTTTCAAATAGAGTTATTTTTATTGAATCCGTTAACAAAGCAATCGCCAGTTGCAATAATAATTTTCCAAATTTATTGATCATCTTTATCGATTTAGACAATTTTAAAAAAATTAACGACTCATTAGGTCACTCTCTTGGCGATGAGTTATTAAAAGAAGTCGCAGGTCGATTAACCCAAATGCTTGATTCCGGTTTTACATTAGCGCGATTAGGTGGTGATGAATTTGCCGTACTGGTACCCCCTTACTTATATTCAGGCATGACCATTTTCTTTGCAAAAAAATTGGCCGACAATATCCTCAAACAATTTCAAGCACCTTTTTTACTCAATGGTATAGAAAGCTCAATATCAGCCTGCTGCGGCATTGCCACTTACCCTGACAATGGCTACACCAGTGACGCATTAATGCGCAGTGCCAATAGCGCGCTTAACCACGCAAAAAAAATGGGACACAATAATTACCAATTTTTTGATAAATCAAAACACACCATCGACCCAAATACACTCAGTAAAGAAAGTGCGCTATTTAGAGCAATTGAAAATGATGATTTTCAATTATTTTACCAACCTAAATATGATGTAAATAAAGATCAAATTCACGGTTTTGAAGCGCTTGTTCGCTGGCCCCAAGAAGGGAGTAATATTATTAGTCCTGCAGAGTTTATTCCTATTGCAGAACAAAATGGTGCCATCATTCCACTTACTTTATTACTAATGAAACAGTTGTTTAAACAACTCGAGATTTGGCGTAGTCAAGACGTTAACTTTGGAAAGGTTGCCATTAATATTTCAGCCCTGCATTTTCAACAATCCAGCTTAGTTGAAACCCTCACCGAATGCCTAACCAATTATGATGTACCGGCACGATGTGTAGAGCTTGAAATAACCGAAAGTGCGATGATGGATAATCCTGAATTCGCACAACAACAAATGAACCGCTTGAAAGCACTGGGCTTTACAATTGCATTAGACGACTTTGGTACAGGGCACTCATCCCTTGGGTACTTAAAACGCTTTCCGATTGATACACTAAAAATAGATCGCTCATTTATTAAAGACATCGTCGACAATGAACAAGATCGTAATATCACGGCCACAATTATTCGTCTGGCTAAATACTTAAATATTGATGTTATCGCTGAGGGCGTTGAAACAAAAGCACAAGCCTATATGCTGCATGTAATGGGATGTAGTTATATGCAAGGCTACTATTACAGTCGGCCATTACATGTAGATAAGGTAGCGGAGTTCGTAAACAAAAGTAACGCCCCAAAAGACACAGACTTTACTGATGAGTTATAAACGAAGATAAAAAACGCGATAATATCGCGCTTTTTATCTTATCTATCAGTCATTACTCAGATTTTTGCTCTCGACCCAATAAGGCCATTGCAGCTTCTTTCACGTCTTTATTTTGATAAAGAACCTGATAAATTTGCTCAGTGATAGGCATTTCAATACCTGTTCGCTGGGCGAGTAAATAAACCTCTTTGGTGTTGCGATAGCCTTCAACAACTTGGCCAATTGATTCCATGGCCGAGTCGACCGTTTCACCTTTTCCAAGCGCAATACCAAATCGACGATTACGAGACTGGTTATCTGTACAAGTTAGTATAAGGTCACCAAGACCAGCCATTCCCATAAAGGTCTCAGGCTTTGCACCCAGCGCGCAACCTAAGCGACATAGCTCGGCTAAACCGCGAGTGATCAAAGCAGTACGTGCATTTGCACCAAAGCCAAAACCATCCGACATACCCGCACCAATTGCAATCACGTTTTTAACCGCGCCACCGAGCTGAATTCCAATAAAGTCATCATTGTTATACACCCTAAACGAGCGGCCACAATGCAATAAGTCAGCGAGTTGTTTAGCAAAGCTTGGAGACGTTGATGAAACAGATACAGCAGTAACCAAACCCATTGCCATTTCTTTTGCAAAGGTAGGACCCGATATAACCGCTAACGGTATTTCATCACCTAACTCTTGCTGAGCAACTTCTTGTAATAATCGCCCAGTATCAGGCTCAAGCCCTTTGGTCGCCCACGCAACTTCAGCACCATCAAGCAACGAAGGTTTTATTTGCTGCAGCGTATCGCCAAATGCATGGCTCGGCACAACAACTAGTACAATTTTGCTAGCAGTAACGGCTGTGTGTAAATCGGCTTCGAGTAATAGGGTGTCCGGAAATGCGACATCAGGAAGGTAACGTTGATTTTTCCGCTCAGCTGCAAGCGTGGCAACGTCGTCGCTATTGCGTCCCCAAAGAGTCACTTGGTGACCATTTCGGGCTAAGCAAATAGCAAGGGCGGTGCCATAAGACCCCGCCCCTAATACAGTAACAGCTGAATTGGCTGTACTCATAAATTATGCGTCTGCAGTTGCCTGATCAGCTTGTGCTGCACGTTGCTGCATGTATTGCGCGAACAACGCGTCAAAGTTTACAGGTGCAAGATTAAGCTGTGGGAACGTACCACGGTTTACTAGGTTAGATACCGCTTCACGTGCATATGGGAACAACACGTTAGGGCAGAATGCACCAAGCATGTGCGCAAGTTGCACTTCTTCAACTTCAGCAATGGTAAAAATACCCGCTTGTTGAATTTCACATAAAAACGCAGTTTCTTCACCGATAGAAGCCGTTACAGTTAGCGCCAATACAACTTCAAAAACACCTTCGTCTAATTTGTTTGAACGTGTATCAAGATCAAGTTTAACTTCCGGTGTCCACTCTTTTTGAAAGATAGCAGGCGAATTTGGCGTTTCAAAAGACACATCTTTTGTGTAAATACGTTGAATAGTAAATTGTGCGCCAGTTTCTTCTTGTGCTGCTACGTTTTGGTTTTCTTCGTTCATGATAAATCCTAACTTTTAATCGTTTTTATAATAAGTGCTTAAGCGTTTAACTTAGCGTCAAGTTTGCCTTGGGCTTCTATAGCCATCATGTCGTCACAACCGCCGATATGCTCATCATTAATAAAAATTTGCGGTACTGTGCTTGCGCCACCAGCTTTGGCAATCATTTCATCGCGTAATTGCGGTTGTACACCAATATCTATATTTGTAAATTGCACACCTTTGCTTGTTAGCAATGCCAATGCACGCTGGCAAAAAGGACAATACGCTTTGGTGTAAAGAACAACATTACTCATAACAATTCCTCTATCGGCCTAACTAAATAAATTAGCGACCCGTTGTCGTTGGAAGGCCCGCATTTTGCCACGCACCCATACCACCAGATAATACATAAACCGATTCAAAACCCGCTTTATGCATAGCGGTTGCGATACCTGAGGCTGTCATGCCTGTGGTACATACCAATATAATGGGTTTACTCTTAGACTTTTCAAGGCTTGAGAAGTCAGATTGTTTCGCTTTTTCAGGGCTTAAGTGTTCAGCACCTGCAATCCGGCCATTATTAAATTCTTTTTGAGCGCGAATATCGACAACAAGACCGTCTTCACGGTTAATTAATAACGTTAATTGCTGTGGATTTATTTGGCGAATTGCTGAAAATTTACTTTTAAACCAGCCGCCCACAATCAGCGCAACCAAACCTACCCAAGCAGCACTTAATATTGGGTGATTACTAACAAACTCTATATATTGATCCATGCGTCTTCCACTATGAAAATTGTCCCGCGCCTTTAGCGCTGGGGTTAAACGTAAGGGCACTGCCCTAGCCACGCAAGTATACGTGCTTGATTAAAAATTACCAGAGAGTGAAATATTTTAATATCACCCATTGATTGCTGATCATAAATACAAAACACGGTATGCTAAGGCTAGGCAGGAGCTAATTTTCAGGAGCAAAAATGACACAACATAAAAAACCTTTGGTATTAATGATTTTAGATGGTTGGGGATACCGTGAAGATGAACAAAGTAATGCAATCTTAGCGGCAAATACGCCCGTTTTAGACGAACTTTGGGCAACTCGCCCGCACACTCTAATTTCAGGTTCTGGTTTAGATGTTGGTCTTCCTGATGGTCAAATGGGCAACTCAGAAGTTGGCCATGTAAACCTTGGCGCAGGGCGCGTGGTTTATCAAGACTTCACCCGTATTACTAAATCGATAGATGATGGTGAATTTGAACACAACCCAACGCTAGTTGAGAATATCGACAAAGCGGTAAATGCAGGTAAAGCAGTGCACTTAATGGGTTTATTAAGCCCAGGTGGTGTTCATAGTCATGAAGACCACATTGTTGCCGCAATCAAGATGGCCGCTGCACGTGGTGCTAAAGAAGTATACTTTCATGCGTTTTTAGATGGCCGAGACACCCCGCCGCGCAGCGCAAAAACATCGATTGAGCGTATAGAGGCTCTATTTAGTGAATTAAACTGTGGGCGCTTAGCATCAGTCATCGGTCGTTATTACGCGATGGACCGCGATAATCGCTGGAACCGCGTAGAGCAAGCCTACGACCTAATGGTAAGTGGTATTTCACAATACAGCTACGAAAACGCTGTTGATGCATTAGCCGCAGCTTACGAACGTGATGAAAACGATGAGTTTGTTGCTGCAACAACCATTGCACCACAAAACCAAGACGCCGTACAAATTAATGATGGCGACACCGTTATATTCTTAAACTTTAGAGCCGATCGCGCCCGTGAAATGACCCGCGCATTTGTCGATAAAGATTTCGCCGGTTTTACCAAGAAAAAAGCACCACAGTTAAGTGCCTTTGTGATGTTAACCGAATACGCAGCTGACATCGACGCACCAGCAGCATTCGCGCCCGTGCCTTTAACCAATGTACTGGGTGAATGGTTTGAAAAACACGGTAAAACCCAACTGCGTATCTCTGAAACAGAAAAATACGCACACGTTACGTTTTTCTTTAGTGGCGGACGTGAAAATGAATTTGAAGGCGAAACACGCGAGCTGATCCCGTCACCGCAAGTTGCAACTTACGACCTACAACCAGAAATGAACTCAGAAATGCTCACCGATAAGCTAGTAGACGCAATTAAAAGCGGCAAATACGACGCAATTATTTGTAACTATCCAAACGGTGATATGGTCGGTCATTCAGGTGTATTTGAAGCTGCTGTTAAAGCCTGTGAAGCGGTTGATCACTGTATTAGCCGTGTTGTTGCAGCGCTCAACGAGTTTGGCGGAGAAGCACTTATTACAGCCGATCATGGTAATGCAGAGCAAATGGCTAACCTTGAAACTGGCCAAGCTCATACCGCACACACCAGCGAACCAGTGCCGTTTATTTATGTAGGTCGCGATGCCACGCCAAGTGAAGGTAAAGCATTAAGTGATGTAGCACCAACCATGTTACACTTAATGGGCATGGAACAGCCAGTTGAAATGACTGGCACACCAATCATGACACTGAAATAAACCATGATAAAAAGTATTAGCCCGTTAACGTTTAGTGCACTCGCTTTTACTGCGTTAATATTCACTTCATTAGTGGTGGCTCCTGCCACTGCTAATGAAGATCGTACTAAAAAAGATTTATCTGAAATTCAAACGGCAATCAAACAAACCGAAGCGCAACTACAAGCGCAGCGCAGCGACATTGCAAAACTACAAAAAAACCTACAACAGCACGAACTCGATATAGCTAAAAGCGCCAAAGCACTCAACATTGCCGAACAATCCATTAGTGAAACCAAAAAACAACAAAAACAGCAACAGCAGCAAGCTAATACCTTAGAAAAAAAGCATAAATTACAGCAACAAGCTCTCGCCGCACAAATTAAAAGCGCCTATATGTCTGGCGGTCATGACTATTCTAAAATGCTTTTAAATCAAGAAAACACCGCACAAATGGAGCGAACATTAAGTTATTACAATTACTTAAATAAGGCCCGCATTAAACAAATCGATGAGTTAAAAGAACTCCTCATTGAAATTGAAAAAGTACAAACTGAGCTTGAAAAAACCACCCAGCACTTAGTTACCTTACACAAAGAGCAAGCAAGCCGACAACAAGCGCTTATTACCGCGCAACAACAACGTAAAAAAAATATTCGTGATTTAAAAAATAAACTTAGCTCCACTAAAAGTTCGATCAATTATTTAAAAGAAAATGAAAAAACGCTACTCAGTACCCTACAAACACTCGAACAAGAAAAAACTCAAAAAGTAGAGCTGCTTGGCTTAAGCACTAGCAAAGGTAAATTAAATTGGCCAACAAAGGGCAAGCTTAAGCATAGTTTTGGGCAAAAGAAACATGGCGGTATTGACTGGAAAGGCGTACTTATTGGCGCTAACGAAGGCAACAATGTACACAGTGTACATAACGGCCAAGTAGTATTTGCTGATTGGTTGAAAGGTTATGGCTGGGTTATTGTAATCGACCACGGCGAAGGGTTTATGAGTTTATATGGCCATACCCAAACCTTATTAAAAGACGTAGGCGATATGGTTCGCCAAGGCGATACCATTGCATTAGTAGGACAAAGCGGCGGACAAGCCAGTTCTGGTCTATACTTTGAAATACGCCACAAAGGACGCGCAGTAAATCCTGTAAAATGGTGCAGACGCATTTAATTGATTAAACAGCTGCACCCTCTCTGGAGGCAGCTGATGCTTAATACAAAAATACACTCTATCTCACAACAGTTACAACATTATGCTATTAACTGTTCAATAAGTTACTTTTTACTTATCTGTATACTGTGCATCAGCTTTAGTAGTGCTGCCGTCACCTCTGTTAATGATTTAAAAAGCCAGCAAAAAAACGAAATCCTTTTTAATATTCACGCATACTACGTTGAAGATCTCGCTTTGCAGCAAAGCTTTGAAACAACGCAACCGTTTGAAGCCCTGTTAGCCAAATTAGATCCTTACTCAAAGTACCTTGACGAAAAAGAACTCGAAGCCCTTTTTAGCAGTACCAATGGTCGTTACACAGGGCTCGGTATTGAAGTAAAAGAGCAAGAAAAGCAAATAATCATTTTAAATGCCATAAAAAACTCCCCTGCGGCCATTGCTGGCGTTCAAAAAAACGATATTGTTCTGGCTGTTAATCAGCAGTCAGTCGTGAATAAAGATATTAATCAAGTCACTAGCATGATTAGAAATAGCGACACAGCCACAGTAATATTAACCATTAAACGCAACGATGCTATACAACCCATTGACTTTGCACTCACTCGTACAGAGATCAGTTTAGAGAGCGTCACCAGCTCACTGTCTGAATTTGGCATCGGTTACTTAGCAATTAATAACTTTAGCAACAACACTTTACATGAGGTAGCACGTCAAATTACCAAACTACAAAGTAATTACGGCAACTCACTTACAGGCTTAGTGCTTGATTTACGCGATAACCCAGGCGGGACATTACAAAGTGCAGTAGCCGTTTCAGATCTATTTTTGCAAAGTGGCACAATAGTCACTACGCGTGGTCGATTTTACGATGCTAACCAAAGCTTTAGCGCAAAAAAAGGTGATATCTTAAATGGCGCACCAATCGTTGTGCTGATTAATGAAAACTCCGCGTCAGCGGCAGAGATTTTGGCCGCCGCATTAAAAGATAATCATAGAGCGACCCTGATCGGGAGCCAATCATTCGGCAAAGGCTCAGTGCAGTCATTAATCCCGCTGGGTAACGGCAATACCGCCCTCAAATTAACAACGGCAAAGTACTTCACCCCTTCAGGACAATCTATTGACGGGATAGGTATCACTCCCGATTGGGCGATAAATCAAACAGCACTTTCACAAATAGATAAAGTCGTTATAATAAAAAACGAACAAGGAAACGGCAATCGCATGTGGCCTGCTCTCAGCCCAGGCGATCCTTTACTATTAAAAGCGCAGCAGCTACTCACGATGAAATAAGTGTTTTAGCTCACATAAAAAGATAATAAAAATTATAAACGTGAAAAAACTGACTTGGTTATTACTGGTTATTTGTACCTTACCCTCGCTTGCCTTAGGTAAGCAAATAGCCATAGTGATTGATGATATTGGTAATCATCAGCGCGACTTAAATACCCTAAATTTACCCGGTAAAATATCGTACTCGATTTTGCCTCATACCCCTTATTCACAAATTTTTGCTCGCCTAGCAAGCAAAGCAAATAAAGAATTATTACTGCACATTCCAATGCAAGCGCTCGATACTAGTAAAGCTCTCGGCCCAGGTGCACTCACCAGCGATATGAGCAAAGAACAACTGCAATATACTTTAGGGAATGCACTTGCCAGCTTACCGCAAGTGAAAGGGGTTAATAACCATATGGGCTCCGCACTTACGCAAGAGAGCTTACCCATGAAGTGGACCATGGAAGTGCTTAAAAAACGTAACCTCTATTTTTTAGACAGCCGCACCACCGGCTTAAGCCAAGCGCAAAACGTGGCTAATTTATATGGCGTAGAAAATGTTGGCCGCCATGTATTTTTAGACAATATCCTCAACGAACAGCAGTTACAATTTCGCTTTAACGAACTTAAGTATAAGGCAGATCGTTATAACTTCGCCATTGCCATCGCCCACCCTCACCCTGAAACCATAGAATTTTTACAGCGCATGCTACCCGAGCTTGAACAACAAGGCTTTGAGCTTGTGCCGCTATCACAACTGGTAGAGCGTAAGTATATACAGCTCGCACAGGCAGAGCATAAAGAGGTTAGTGCAAGATAAAGCGGTAAGCGGTAAGCGGTAAGCGGTAAGCGGTAAGCGGTAAGCGGTAAGCGGTAAGCGGTAAGCGGTAAATTTTAAGTTGAAAGCTACAAGTTGCAAGGGAAAAGGTTCTAGGTTCTAGGAAAACAGCATAGTCCGTCGTTAAATTAACCACGTAGGTTGTGGTTGAGAGCAACGAAACCCAACGACTAAAGGCATGATTTAATAGACAGCTTTGAGCGAGAAGCGGTCATTGAGGTTGGCTAAATATCGTCGTTAATTGATTGGTTAAACTGCTCCTTGCGCATATATTCATGAAAATGAGCACTGAGCGCATCAGGGCAATCGCATTAAAATATTTGTAGCACTTTGAGTAAATAGTCATTATCCCAACCTGCCATTCGCCGCTTAATTTTGATGCCTACTTTATGCTCTGTTTCTGACTTTAGAAGGTTTAAAGAGATGTGCCGTAATATTGCCATATTTTGATCTGCAAAACCTTTACGGATCCTACAACTATCCTCATCAAATGCCATATCTAATGCCCAGTGCAGGTTATTCTCCACACCCCAATGAGCTCGAACATAATGACCAAATTTCTCAGCATCATTATGTTTCACACTACTGATGAAATATCGAATTTCCTGTGACCATTCATTGTTGTGAAACCGCCTTGATTTTACGCTAATAATACTCGCCAGATAAGGGTGTCCATGCTCTTTTGTTAACCAGTCAATGTCATTGCATGTGGTCACTTCTCGTTCTTCTATGCGTCCATGATTTTTTTCAACGGTTTTATGGCTAGCTAGGCTTTCAATATAACTTCTCGGTGTGTTTTCAAAAAATAAAGTCACATCATCATGCAGTGTACTTTGATTTCCTTTAAGTGCTGATACATAATCCGTGGTGATAATAGCACCAGTAATATCTAAATTTTCGAGTAAAGCGGGTAGTGCGGTTATTTCATTCGATTTTTCATCTACCTTAACTTGCCCTAGTGTTAGTTGGTTATCATGCGACCATGCACTCACCATATAAATAGCTGATTTATTACTCGATTTATCATGTGAGCGCCTAAGGCATTTACCATCAATAGCAATCACATCACCTGTAACGCTTTTCACTACCGCCTTGATCCAATTAAAAAAACAGGCTTGAAATTGTTCAGGTTCAATCAGTGAAAAGACGCGGCCGAAAGTATCATGCGATGGAATTCCGTATTCAAGAGATAGGTATTGATCAAACCAGTTTCGCTTCATATTTGCAAACTTTTCAATAGCAACCCAGCCATCGCAGCCACAAATAACTGCGCATAAGGTAATAAAAAAGATGTCATCTAATTTATGCAATTGCTTTCTTTGAAGGCGAGGATCTTGGATATCTTTAAAGTGTTCGATAAGAGTGGGCTTCTGTTTTGTCATTTTACTGCACTTAAAGCGAAGTAATAGATCAAATTAGAGGATCGCCGTCAAGCTGTTTTTTAATGCAATCGCCCTACTGAGCGCATACTGTTCTATTTACCTTTTCTTTAAAGTTTCAGAAAACTTAGTAATAGTAATACCTTAGGTTATTTGTTAAAACTATATAAAGTAGATAAATGATTGTAGCGTCGGCAGAAATATGCGCGATGAGCGCACTATTAAATGTTAGCCTCATAAGGGAGCATGATTTGAGCATCCAGGATTTTATTCCTTACATAGCTTTGGCGATCTCGCTTACAGCTTTGTATTTTGCGGTTAGGAATTACCGACGGAAGTCTGGAACACATATTAAAGGGCAGTTTTGCATTAGTTCGAGTGCATACGCAGAAGATAAATATGTGAGTAGTATTACTATAGAGAACTTCAAGGATAGATCAGTAGTTATATTTAAGATCTTTTTGCGGGTTGGAGCTAACTACTATATCGAACTAGATGATTTTGAGCATGAACCAAAAATTTTAAAATCATATGAATCATTCACAAATCATTATGGGCCAGTCGATTTCTATTGTGTGAACATGAATCGAGTTAAACTCAACAAGTTGCTCGATTCTAAAAAGGTAAAGACGAATCTCGTTCTATCAACTTCTCATGGAAAGTATGTAGTTGAAGAGTGGATAGATAGGTGGGACCCTGTTTTTGATTTTTTCAATAACCATATGACGGCGTCGATAATTCCAATGCGTCCAAAAGAAGGCGTAGGATATTATGGATCAGATGTTAAGTATTTAGCTAAATTGCACACCGAAGATGGATATAAAAAGACAGTTCCTATTTATGCTAACGACTACAACTATCCTCGGTTCGATAAATTCAGGCTAACTGAAGAGTCTCTTTCGTCGTGTGAAACTCTTCAAGAGTTTCTAATAGATCAAGCAATAAACGGAAAGCTCCAATGCGTTGATGTTGAAGTAATTGATGCCAGTCAACTTAGAAAAGACAATTATGGCCATGACTTCGATAAATCGTTTGAAGCCAAGTACTACAGCTGGTTTTTTTATGTTGTTATCGGAAAACTGCTAACTATTTGGAGTAATATCCGGCTCTACTTCATTAATCGAAAACATAAAAAGGCTAACAAAGCATTGCACCGGACAAGCCGGTGAATGCGGCGTTAAATGTATAAGTCAAAACGATGGAGTGTTTGCCGATAATATGGATATAAAGAAAATAGTATTGGCTATATCTTCGTTTCTAATGGTTTTAGCGGTGTTCCTGGCATTGGCAGGCATAAGTATCTTTATGGATAAGGAAAATGTGCTTAATTATGAGGGGTTGTATCTTGTTTCATATGCCGCTTTATACTCATCGCCTTTGTGGTTAATTTTTGTTGCATATTATATTTGGCCAAGAGTAAGTGCGTCAAAACTGCTAAAGCATGTTTGTGTAGTACCTTTTTTAGTAATGTTTCTTATCTATGTGGGTTTAGCGCTTAATGAGCTGTTTTAGTTCAATGAAAATACATTTAACAATACAATCAAAGATCGCCCGTACGAATTAACAAGACACCCATCTTAAATTTTGAAATTAAGATGAGTGTCAGTCTAAATATCTCAGGAGTTGCGCTTGATTTTTCGATTAACATTTTTGTTATTTTTCTTATATGCCAGTCCAGCCGTTGCGGGAATTCAGAAACCAAGAGTCTTAGCTATTGATGGCATTCAAATGGAATACATCGATATCGGTGCTGGAAGTAAAACTTTGGTGATTGAATCAGGTATCGGAATGGGCTTAGCTTACTGGCAATCGTTATTAACAGACCTTTCAAAATTAAATATCAGGACAGTTATATATTCTCGTGCTGGGAATGGAAAATCTCAGGCTGCCAAAGACGTTAGTTTAGCTAGTTCAAATCAACGACTCGAAAAACTGCTTTCGACTATTGACGCAAAAGAAAATCTAATTTTAATTGGTCACTCCTTTGGTGGCTTGCATGTCAGAGCATTTGCTGCCGCTTATCCCGAGCGGGTAAAAGGGTTACTTTTGATCGATCCAAGTCATGAGCTGTTTGATAGTGAATTAAATAAATACGACGCAACGTGGGCGAAACGCGATACTACTAAATTAAACGAAATGATGAATAATCAGCCTGAATGGGATCTCCTACAGGGTATTTATCATCAGAAAATGATTGCTGATGACGATATTGCTAATAAAATTCCTGTGGTTATAGTTACTTCATCAAAGTTAAATGAAAGTGACTGGTGGATTGGTCATAGTGTGCAGGGTAAAAAGATTTGGCGGGATTTGCACCAGTCAATGATCATCAATAATGCAAATTCTATCCATATGGTTACTAATCAAACTGGTCATAACGTACCACATGATAACAAGCTTCTGTTTTTAAGCTCTATTAGTGCATTATTAGGTTTTATTGATGGCGTATAACAAACAAATTTTATCGCCAGCCAGCAAAAAGCGTGGACTGCGACGTCAAGCCGCTGCGATGCTTTCCGCACTAAATATGGACGTTACCACTGTCTGCAATTGGCACATCGAAGACAGCCGATAATGCAAGAGCTGATGCTCATTGCTTGGGTATTTTTTCGTTGGGTTTCGCTGCGCTCAAACCAACCTACGTTAGCTATTCATGCTTTAAACCCAACAAAAATAAAGCATTAAAGTTAAGCAGTTATACTTACAACTTTATCAAAGGGGCTTGTTCGCCATGATATAATGACACTGGCACTATTTCATTTGTGCCATTATTATCTCTAAGCTGAAAATAGTTTTCAGTGCATTCGTAAGAGTAGGCATTATTCTCTCGTGGAATAATCTTTCGTTTTTCTTCTCCCTCATAATGAGAATAAGGAACATTATTTTCATATGATATAGTCAACATTTTCATGTCAGCTGATTGATAGCGTCCAATTAAAGATCTAGCTGTGCGGGCTGCTTTTTCCCCTTTTACAGGCTGAGGCGATAAATTCAATTGCAAAGCGATCATATCTAATAAAGCTGGACCAGGGTGCTTACTATCAATATTGGCAAATGCTGTAGCTGTTAAATCTACAGTTGGAAAATAAACATGCCATGTAAAAAAACCAGGCACCATTCCTTGATGACTAAAGCTATTTAATCCACTTATGGGATATACATCTACACCATACCCGTAGTTTATTCTGTCTTTATTTATCAATGCTGCTTGGGTCGTCATTAATTGGAAGTTGTGCGCTGAAATAACTTGCCCCGATTTTAATGCGTTTTGCCATAAGCTCATATCTGCAAGCGTAGAGGCAATTGCTCCAGCTGAAGCAATCCAACTACGGTCTACATTCCATTTTCTCTGTATGGATTGCTCAGGTGATAGGTATTGATCGGGTTTATTTGGTTCGCTTGTATAACCCTTGACCTCACCTGTCGTTGTTCCTTTAGTAATAACAAACGTGTTATTCATTTTTAGTGGTGTAAAAAAGGTTTGAGATAGAAACTGCTCATAAGAAACACCCGAAGAGGCTTCAATCACTTTACCTAAAAGCACATAGCCCAAATTTGAATAGCTATATTCCATTCCCGGTTTCGAAAGCACTGATTGCTTGCTGATACTCTTTATAACTTGATCTAATGGTGCATATTGATCATAAAGTGCAGTAACGTGAGGGTCACCTAAGTAATCGGGTAGGCCTGATGTATGACTTAAAATTCGTTCAATACTTAAATATTTATATTCTGGATTAATATCGGGAATATACTTTACCAATGGATCCTGTAGTGACAATTTCTTTTGCTCAGAAAGCTTTAAAATAGCCGCTGCGGTGAATGTTTTTGTCACTGAGCCAATTTGAAATACGTCATCTACATGAAGCTCTCTCAATGTAGTCATATTTGCCAAACCAATAGCACCACTATAAGCAAGTGAACCCGATTGCTCTAGTCTAATCGCCATACCCGGCGCGTCAGCTGAATTATGACACGCGAGTACAGCCTCGAACTTTGACTCTTGTGCTTGTGCACTTAAGGTATATATGGCCAAAAAGAAACCTATGATAATATGCTTTTTCACAAGCTTTGCCCTCTCATTATTAGCCTGTAAATTGTTAAATACAGAATTGATTACAGATGTAATCACAAGTATTACACTTGTAATTCATTTGGGCAAGTGTTTGTTTTTTATAACGCGCCTGTTGTAAAAAAATAATGAGATTGCGTTTTACTTTTTGCTTATCACATTTTAAATATTCATTTATGACGCGTTCAGAACAATCGACAACTCAACGATCAGATATCATGCTTGGAGATTTTTCATTTGGTTTCGCTTCGCTGGAGTAATGGGATCAGATCTTGTTTTCAGACATCAAAATCACTACCTCCGCATTAACGGCACAAAACAATCTAATTTCCACCTCTATTATTTATCTATTTTTATTTTTTATTAACCACTTAGCCTCTTTGTGGATAATTCACCTAATTTTTTCACCAAGGTTATTTCTTAAAAAATGTACCAACCGAAGCGCGAGATAAACTCCCGCCTACAACACAACACGCGTCTTAGCTTCTGTGACCAAGCTCTTAGCATTAAAACAACACCAAGTCCTCTTTTTATATTTTACGTAAAATCAAAGTAACTGATTGAACCAAAATAGGAACCCAGCTATGGTTGAACCATCAATATAAAGTAGCTTAAAAACGAGTTATTCTACAGGCTCGTTAAATTTTCCATCAAGTATATGAGTTTATTCATAAAGGATTAAAATGAGCAAAGCAGAAGTTAATACTAAAGGGATTAAGAATAGGCTTAAAAGCATCGAGCAATTGCAGAGTATATTTGGAACGGTTTCGATGCTGGTGCTAATACAATAGAAATTGATTATCTTGCTACAGAGGTTGGAGATATTTATGATTTTTCAATTTCTGATAATGACAAAGGTATGCCACTCAAAGAAGTTTACAATAAATTGAAACCAGTTTTATCTTCAGAAAAACGAGATAGTGAGGTTTAGCACACTTTAGTTCATGGAAAGAATGGCTTAGGAAAACTTACATTTTATCACTTTTCTCAAACTGCTCTCTGGAGAACTTGCTACAAAAAAGACGGTAAGTTTTTCGAATATACAATTACAGCTGATGAGTCACAAACGGTCTGATCAATGTCTGTTTAAGATGGATGTTTTCTGTTCTGATAATTGTGTAAATATTCACATTGATAATAAAACTTCTAGGGGAATTACATGTTAAAATTAATATCATTATTTTTCTTCTTGCCGGTATTTGCTACTCAAGCTGAAGAGTTAATTGCTTTCAAAAATAAGAGTAGTATATATTTTGTTTTTGATAATGGTGAATATATGCCGGAAAAATATTATCCATATGCATTCATTGTTGGTTCATGTAAACAAAAATCCAATATATGCCCAATTGTGATAGATAAGAATGGTAATGTAGTCGATACACTCCTATCTTTGGCGAATTTCGATATGTCACATAGTAAAGTTGTAAAAACACCTAGATTCAATGTATATGGTTCTAAGGTAGATTTGGATTGGATTAAGGAATGGCATAAACTTAAAAAAGGTGAATATAAAATAAAATTTAGGTATATGGATTGGAAAAAGAATAAATATTTAGATAGTAATTTTGTTAGTTTTAAAATTGATTAATAGTAAGCGCTCAATTCTCCGCGTATATTGACACGCACAAGCTGGTTAATTTCTGTTGATATTCCATGGTGCAGTGCTTCGATCTGCTCGACTGTTTCAGCATAGAGTAATGGGATCAGATCTTGTTTTCAGACATCAAAATCACTAACTCCGCATTAACGGCACAAAGCAATCTAATTTTTACCTCTATTATTTATATATTTTATGCTTTATTAATCACTTAGTCTCTTTGTGAATAATTCACCTAATTTTTTCACCAAGGTTATTTATTAAAAAATGTACCAACCGAAGCGCGAGATAAACTCCCGCCTACAACATAACACGCGTCTTAGCTTCTGTTACCAAGCTCTTAGCATTAAAACAACACCAAGTCCTCTTTTTATATTTTACGTAAAATCAAAGTAACTGATTGAACCAAAATAGGAACCCAGCTATGGTTGAACCATCAATATAAAATAGCTTAAAAACGAGTTATTATACGGGCTTGTTAGGCAACTAAATTAGTTTTGGGTACATAATGATACTTACAGTAAAAATAAAATTAGTTTATGGAATATACGCTTCTGACGATTGGAAATGTGATATTGAAATTCCATCAGACTTAACTTTAGATGATTTTCATCTAGTTCTTCAAGATTTGTTAAATTTTGACGATGATCATATGTATGAATTTTATATTGCCAATTCTGAACGAGGAGTGCCTATAACTCGTTTTGAATGTGACGATGAGCAAATAGAGGAGACAAGCATTAGTGAATTCATGCTTAAATCAAAAGGTAAAAAGGCTTTTTATTTTTTTGATTATGGCGATAGTTGGTTATTTCAAATTGCAAATAGCCGTAAAAAACCGTTTCAACCAGTTGCTGGCGCAGAGTACCCTAGAGTCATCTCTGAAGTTGGTGTTAAACCTGAACAATACCCTGATTGTGAAGACTAAGGTTGCCTAATCGGGTAGCCGAGAAATAATAGGGTCGCGCTCTGCTTTCCCCAACACATTTTGAATATTCATTTATGGTGTATTCAAAAAGAAGTAATGGGGGTCAGATCTTCTCTTCATACATCAAAATCACTAACGGCACAAAGCAATCTAATTTCTACCTCTATTGGGTATTTTTTCATTGGGTTTCGCTTCACGCTAAATAACCAACCTGCATTAGTTATTTAGCGTGAAGCGTTAGTGCGAATGTAGAGGGGCGTTATTTTTTGGCGTTATGGTTCGCTTGAGATTGGTAGTATTTTATAACGCTTTCACCATCAGCCTCTGATAGCGCATTTAACGGGATCTTTCTGGTGAGTTGCTTATCCTCATCGTTAATTTTTAGCAGCAAGTTTTTACCGTCCACTTCAGCGCTTTCTACACTGGCATCTAAAATAAGCCAACGAGGGCGAATAATTGCCAATTTTATTTCTGAGTATTTTGGGTAAATTCTTACCACCTCGATACTACTATTTACGAAATAAAAAATAATCAGCATGAAACCTAGGCCAATTATATTCGGGATCAGCACAAAACCTGCAATAACGATAAGAATACCGATGATTAATTGTGGTGTTAATTTTTCAGTGGCTACTTTAATTATTGTGGTTGGTTTTTCGATTACCATATCAGTCATTATTTAACTTCCTTATAAATTCAAGTTTCATTTTTTTATCCATTGCCTCTCTGATAGACAAAATACCTAAAGCGCCAATGGGTAAAAAAACGGCAAATCCTGCCATTGCGATATAACCAAAAATATTTTTTTGCGTGTACTGGTAAATTAACCCAAATAAACATAATACCGATGCAGGTATGGTGACATAGTTAATAACGTAATAGGTGGGATCAAGCTGGATAAACAAAATTATCACAGCAATAATTACAAGTGAAAAATGGTAGAGTCGCACATTAATTCCTTTTAACAGTGGCTGACAATCAGAATATATAAATTAGGCTGTTTTTTCAACTAAAGGAACATATGTTCCCAAATCTTCTAAATATGCCCTGCTTTACTGACTGAATGGCTGGCAGTAATAACACCGCTAAAGAATTGATGCTTACTTTTAAAACCAAAAAGCCCCGCATTTTCATGCGGGGCTTTTAATATTCTTACTAAGCTGTGATTAACTCATTGCAGCTTGTAGCTTTTTCATCGCTGTTTTTTCAAGCTGACGAACACGCTCTGCAGATACGCTGTACTTTTGCGCAAGCTCTTGCAGTGTTGCTTTGTCGTCTGATAGCCAACGTGCGCTAACAATGTCTTGTGAACGCTCATCAAGCGTTTTTAAAGCACTGAACAAACGTGTGTGCGATTGCTCTTGCCATTGCTGCTGTTCAACCTCGTCAGCTAAATCGTTGCTGCCGTCTGTTAAGTACTGCACTGGTGAGTATGTGCTTGTTGGCGCGTCATCACTGTCGTCACCGGTTAAATCAAAGCCCATGTCTTGGCCACTCATGCGCGATTCCATTTCACGAACTTCTTTTTCACTCACACCTAGCTCGCTCGCGACGGTTGCTACTTCAGCTTGGTTAAACCAACCTAAACGCTTTTTGTTCTTACGAAGGTTAAAGAACAATTTACGCTGTGCTTTTGTTGTCGCAACTTTTACGATGCGCCAATTTTTAAGTACAAATTCGTGTATTTCAGCTTTAATCCAATGCACTGCAAATGAAACCAAACGTACACCCACGGTAGGGTCAAAACGTTTTACTGCTTTCATTAGGCCTATGTTGCCTTCTTGGATTAAATCGGCTTGTGGTAAACCATAACCTGAATAACCTTTAGCAATGTGTGCAACAAAGCGAAGATGAGACATGATGAGTTGCTTTGCAGCACTAAGATCGCCATCTTCCTGGAGACGAGTCGCCAACTCTTTTTCTTGCTCAGCACCTAGCATTGGTATTGTACTTACCGCTTGAAGGTAACCATCAATACTTGCGCTTTGCTGTCCAACTGTGAGTGCCATTGCGTATATATCTTTACTCATTTTTCACCTCAGTGATAAACATTTGAAACTATCTTAGCACTCTTTAACTTAGAGTGCTAACTTCAATGTAAAACTTTTTTTCGATTGAAGCAAGTGGTTTTTTTGATGTTTTTTATTGTACTTTAAACGCCTGAATAAGCGATGAATTCTAGCTTTGCGGTACGTTGGTAGCATTAGCTGTATTACCTACCACCAACGTAACTAGTGATTATAAACAACAATTGTTACACTTTATCGGGCTCTATTTCTTTAATGTAGCGATTAACTGATAAATATGAGCCAACAAAGCCTAAACTAGTTGCAAGCATTACCAGTGCGGCAAATTCGCCAATACTTAGCCCAACTAAATTAAAACTTGTTTGGTAAACGCCTGCGACCTGCGTAACCGCGGCCCCAAGCCACCACATCATTAAAGCTACGCATATAAAGGCAAACAAACCACCTATAATGCCATACCAAATACCTGTCCATAGGAAAGGTGCGTGGATAAACGTATTTGTTGCACCCACGAGCTTCATTACTTGGATCTCTTCTTTCTTATCCATAATAGATAATCGAATAGTATTGCCAATAATCAAGGTTACTGAGGTAAGTAAAAGCAGTGTAATGGTGAGCACACTTTCCTTTAATAAGCTAAGTAATGCATTTAAGCGCTCTAACCATGCGATATCTAGCTTACCAAAATCCACTTCTCGTTCAGCTTCTAGTTTTTTTAATAGTGCTTGTGCTGCGTTTGGTTGGCGATGTTTTGATGTTGGTGTAACTATTACAACATCTGGCAATGGGTTCGAATCTAAATATTCAAGTGCTTGGCCAAACCCTGACACCTCTTTAAATTCAGTTAATGCGTGTTGCTTTGAAATAAAAGTGACCGTATCTATTTCTGAATACAAAGCTAAACGTTTTACTAAGGTCTGCGTTTCCTGCTCACTCATGGATTCTTTTACAAATAATGAGATCTCTGCAGCTTCTTCAAATCCACTGCTAACTTGCTGGACGTTTTTAACAACCAAATAAAGAGTTGCTGGTAGGGTTAAGCTTAAACCCAATACGGCAATTGTCATCATTGAAGCCATTGGCGTGCGCCACATTTCACCTAAGCTATGAATTCCTTGGCGAAAAATATTTAAAACAAAAAAGTAACTATTCGAAAAAATAGATTTTTTCACTCGTTCATTTTGGCTTTTTCGGCCTTTAAATAACAAACTCATAATGATGCCTCAGCCAATGGGTCTTGACTCATTCGGCCATCTTTTAACGTTAAGCTGCGATATTTCATTCTCGAGATGAGACCAAGATCATGAGTGGCAATTAAGACCGTAGTCCCATGGTTATTAAACTCTTCAAACAAACGTAAAATATCCATTGAAAGTTCAGGATCTAAATTACCGGTTGGCTCATCAGCAAGTAACAATGGAGGTGAATTGACAATGGCGCGTGCAATGCCGACTCGCTGTTGTTCGCCACCAGAAAGCGTTGATGGGTGGCACTTTACTTTATCAAGCAAGCCAACTTTATCAAGTGCACCATGAACTCGTTTTTCAATTTGCTTATGGTGTGTGCCTTCTATTATTAAGGGTAAAGCAACATTATCAAAAATTGTATGACGCTCTAATAGACGATGATTTTGAAAGATAATCCCGATATCTCGGCGTACATAAGGGATTTGTCTTGGTTTCACTGTATTTAAATCAACACCATTTATAAATACGTGACCCGCTGATGGACGTTCCATTAAACTAATTAGTTTAAGTAAGGTACTTTTACCTGCACCACTATGACCAGTTAAAAAAGCCAGTTCTCCGGGCTTAATATGAAAGCTCACTTTTTCCAGTGCACGATGGCCGCCGGGATATGTTTTACTCACTTGCTGAAAATTTATCATTTTAATTATCAATCATCTGCAGCTGAAAAGGGAGCTTGCTCCCTTTTATTAATACCAATGGGTATATTAAGCGTTGTCCTCATCTTGGCTAAATAGCGCATCAATGAAGTCATTGCTATTAAATGCACGTAAATCTTCAATGCCTTCGCCAACACCAATATAACGGATCGGAATATTAAACTTATCAGCTACGGCGAAGATAACCCCACCTTTAGCCGTACCATCTAACTTAGATAAAGTTATCCCTGTAAGACCAACACACTGATTAAATAAGTTTACTTGGCTAATTGCATTTTGCCCTGTGCCCGCATCAATTGTTAGCATGACTTCATGTGGCGCATCTGGGTCAATCTTTTTCATCACACGCGCAATCTTTTCAAGCTCTTGCATTAGATTATCTTTATTTTGCAAGCGTCCTGCTGTATCGGCAATTAACACATCAACATTACGCGCTTTTGCTGCTTGAAATGCATCAAATACCACTGAGGCACTATCGGCACCGGTGTGCTGTGCTATTACTGGGATTTTATTACGCTCACCCCATACTTGTAGTTGCTCAACGGCTGCTGCACGGAACGTATCCCCTGCCGCTAACATGACTGATTTGCCTTCATCTTGAAACTGCTTAGCTAATTTACCAATGGTGGTTGTTTTACCAACACCATTTACGCCCACCATTAAAATAACAAATGGTTTTTTATCTGCAGGTATAACTAAAGGTTGCTCTGCGGTTTTAAGCATAGCAGCCATTTCTTGCTTCATTAATTCATACAGTGCATCGCCATCTTTTAACTGTTTACGGTTAGCCGCATCAGTAAGGCTGTCGATCAGTTTCATGGTGGTATCAACACCCAAATCCGCTGTTAATAACTGCGTTTCAAGATCTTCAAACAGCTCATCATCAATCTTTTTACCTGTAAAAATTGACGCAAAACCTGAGCCTATATTTACACGCGTTTTTAATAAACCTTTTTTAAGACGAGCAAAGAAACCTTCTTTTTTCGGCTTTTCTGCTGCTTTAGCTTCTTCTGCTGCAATACGTTCTTGCTCTAAATGCTCAGCTTCAGCCTGCTCTGCTGCAATACGTTGTTGCTCTAAACGCTCAGCTTCAGCCTGCTCTGCTGCAATTCGTTGTTGTTCTAAACGCTCAGCTTCGGCCTGTTCTGCTGCAATACGTTGTTGCTCTAAACGCTCAGCTTCGGCCTGCTCTGCTGCAATACGTTGTTGCTCTAAACGCTCAGCTTCGGCCTGCTCTGCTGCAATTCGTTGTTGCTCTAAACGCTCAGCTTCGGCCTGCTCTGCTGCAATTCGTTGTTGCTCTAAACGCTCAGCTTCGGCCTGCTCTGCTGCAATACGTTGTTGCTCTAAACGTTCAGCTTCGGCCTGCTCTGCTGCAACTCGTTGTTGCTCTAAACGCTCAGCTTCGGCCTTTTCAGCTGCAATACGCTCCGCTTCACGTTGCGCTTGCTCGGTTGCCTGTTGCTCTTGTTGTAATAACATAGCTTCTTGTTGTTCGGCTAAACGAGCTGCTTCGTCGCGACGTTGCTGCTCTGCTTTTTCAGCTGCGGCTAATTCAGCATCTGCAATCGCTAAACACTCAGCTTCGCGAGCTTCTGCTGCAATACGCTCTTGCTCTACACGCTCAGCTTCGGCCTTTTCAGCTGCAATACGCTTCGCTTCACTTTGCGCTTGCTCGGTTGCCTGTTGCTCTTGTTGTAATAACATAGCTTCTTGTTGTTCAGCTAAACGAGCTGCTTCGTCGCGACGTTGCTGCTCTGCTTTTTCAGCTGCGGCTAATTCAGCACCTGCAATCGCTAAACGCTCAGCATCGCGAGCTTCTGCTGCAATACGCTCTTGCTCTACACGTTCAGCTTCAGCCTGCTCTGCTTCAATACGTTCTTGCTCTACACGTTCGGCTTCTGCCTGCTGCTCTGCTGCAATACGCTCTTGTTCTACACGCTCAGCCTCTAGACGCTCTGCTGCAATACGTTCTTGCTCTAAACGCTCAGCTTCTGCTTGTTGGTTATTAGCCTCTTCGGCTGCTTGTTCTACTTGCTGGTTTTTATCTGACTTACCAAAACCTAACCAAGACAGGAATTTATTTTTTTTTGCCATACTTGCTAATAACCACTTATAAAAATCTGATAAACTAACGGAAATAATTTGCGTACTGACGGTATTGTATTAATACCAAACTGCCAATAACCACAATATATTGTCTAAGATGCTCATAGTAACACTTTTAGCGCAGTTGAAAAATGACACGCTACTATATGATTACAATATTATCTGAGCTAAGTTCTAGATACCATTTTTTAGTGAGCTAAATGAGAAATAAATCATCACAAAAACAGATAAATAACAAAGTAAATGATGGTGTCATCAGAATCATCAGTGGGCAATTTCGTGGCCGCAAGCTACCAGTAAAAGATGTACAAGGGCTTCGTCCAACCACAGATCGCATAAAAGAAACTGTATTTAACTGGTTAATGCAAGATATTCACGGTGCAAATGTGCTTGATTGTTTTGCCGGTTCTGGTGGGTTAGGGTTCGAAGCATTGTCGCGTTTTGCCAACTCAGCTGTATTTTTAGAGAGGGATAAACTTGCTTCAGCACAATTAAAAGCCAATACTGAGACATTAAAGCTCACAAATGCGCAGATAAATTGTACTGATAGTTTAGTGTATTTGAGCCAAAATACGTTACAACAGCAGTTCGATTTAGTCTTTGTTGACCCGCCGTTTCGTCAGAATCTGGCAAAAAAATGCTGTGATTTACTGAGTGAAAATGAGTGGCTAAGTAAAAATGCACTCATTTATGTTGAAGTCGAAAACGAACTTAGCCCTTTACAAACACCAAGCAATTGGCTGTTATTAAAAGAGAAAGTTGCTGGGCAAGTATTATGTAGGCTCTATCAATTACAGTAAAATTAATAACATAGAAATATTTTCAGTTTCCTGTCGGGACAGTCAATATTTATCCTTTACATGTGGTGTGGCTTCGGATTACAATACCGCACCATTTTTGAACCACTTGATCATTGTCTGATCAACTTGAGCAACGCTCATTATTTAGGTAGGTGAATTTTTAATGCCAGTAATTAAAGTAAGAGAGAACGAACCGTTTGACGTAGCACTTCGTCGCTTCAAGCGTTCATGTGAAAAAGCAGGTATCCTTTCAGAAGTTCGTCGTCGCGAGCACTATGAAAAGCCAACAGCTGAGCGTAAGCGTAAAAAAGCTGCTGCAGTTAAGCGTCACATGAAGAAGCTTTCTCGCGATAACGCACGTCGCGTTAAATTATATTGATCCGTATTGGTCTTGTATAAATGAGCCTTTTAATAAAGCTAAAAGATGCACAAAAAGATGCGATGCGAGCGAAAGACAAACAACGTCTTAACCCAATTCGTATGGTACTTGCTGCTATCAAACAGCGTGAAATTGACGAGCAAATAACACTTGATGATGACGGTATTACCGCAGTCTTAGTGAAGCTTGTTAAACAGCGCCGTGATTCTTATACCCAGTACACTGATGCTGGTCGAGAAGATTTAGCCGAAATTGAAGCCAATGAGATTACGGCACTTGAAGAATTCTTACCTCAACAATTGAGTGAAGATGAAATCATTGCCCTCATTGATGCGGCTATTGCTGATACTAACGCAGCAGGTATGCAAGATATGGGTAAAGTAATGGGTATAATCAAAAGCAAAGCTGAAGGTCGCGCCGATTTAGGTAAGATTTCTGGTTTAATTAAGCAACGATTAACTGCCTAATACACCCACATACAGACGTATGATTTAAGCAAACCGAGCCATGTGCTCGGTTTCTTCGTTTTTAGCTTTTATAAAAATAGCGTTTGTGTTCAAATCTAAATTTGTCGAACGAAAGTTAATTCGTTCACCTTTTTCTATTTATTTCAGGACTACACTTTACTAATGGCCGGAAAGATCCCACGAAATTTTATTGACGATTTACTCGCTAGAACCGATATCGTTGAGCTAATTGACTCTAAAGTAGGTCTTAAAAAAGCCGGTAAAGATTACCAAGCCTGTTGCCCTTTCCATAATGAAAAGTCACCTTCATTTACAGTGTCGCAAGATAAACAGTTTTATCATTGCTTTGGCTGTGGCGCAAATGGCAATGCTATTTCATTTGTAATGGAATACGACAAACTTGAATTTGTTGATGCTATTGAAGAGCTCGCTAGCCTGATGAATCTTGATGTTCCTCGCGAACAAGGCACAAGCAGTGGTCCTGAACGTACAGCGGAACAAAAACGCTCAGACTATGATTTAATGCTTCATGCCGCACGTTTTTATCAACATCAATTAAAACACCATAGTAACTCAGCAACAGTCATTGATTACGTCAAAGGCCGAGGCTTAACTGGCGAAACAGTTAAAAAGTTTATGATTGGCTATGCCCCCAGTGAATGGGAAGGCTTGTGCCAACAACTTGGTCGTAATAAAGAACAAAAAGAGCAACTCGTTGAGCTAAAGCTGGCCTCTGAGAAAACACCAGGTCGTCAATTTGATTTTTTCCGTGACCGCTTAATGTTTCCTATCCGCGATAAACGTGGTCGGGTTATCGCGTTTGGTGGACGTGTCATGCAAGCAGATCAAGGGCCAAAATATTTAAATTCACCAGAGACTCGTATTTTCCATAAAGGCTTTGAACTATATGGTTTATATGAGGCAAAACAAGCCCATAAAAAACTCGACCATGTACTCATTGTTGAAGGTTATATGGATGTAGTGGCATTGAGTGAGCAAGGTATTGAGTATGCAGTCGCAGCCTTAGGTACTGCGACTACAGCTGAGCACATGCATACTTTATTTAGAACCACAGACAAAGTAATTTGTTGTTACGATGGTGACCGTGCGGGACGTGACGCGGCGTGGCGTGCGTTAGAAAATGCCCTCCCCTACCTAAGTGATGGTAAAGCATTACAGTTTGTATTTTTACCCGATGGCGAAGATCCTGATTCCTTAGTCCAACAAGAGGGCAAAGAAGCCTTTGAAGTTCGATTAGCTCAAGCTGATGATTTTACTAAAGTACTGTTTAATAAGCTAAGCCTAGAAATTGACTTAACCACTGACGCTGGTAAAGCAAAACTACTCAGTGCAGTGCTGCCATTGGTCGAAAAAATACCCAGTGAGTTTTATCAAGAGAACCTATTAGAGCACTTAGGCCGATTAATTGGCCGCACCAAAGAGCAATTAAATAACCGTTTAAAAACACCAAAGCAACAGCATTCAATTGAACGTAAGTTTAAAATTACGCCTATGCGCCGCGCTATTGGCTTATTAGTCCAGCACCCGCAACTTGCATCAACAGTGCCTTATTTACCTGATTTGGCACAGATGAATATTGCCGGAATTGCGCTACTAATTCGTTTGCAGCATGACGCATTACAAAAGGCCCCCCTTACTACGGCACAATTGCTTGAATCATTTCGTGAAGCTCCAGAGTATGAAGCATTAATCAAGCTCGCAACGTGGCAACATGAGATAAATGAAGATCGTTTAGAAGATGAATTTAAAAATACTTTCAAATTTATTGAAGATCAGTGTTTAAATTATCGTCTCGAAACCCTATTAATAAAGGACAAGACTCAAGGCTTAAATAGCGATGAGCGGCTTGAATGTCACTTATTGACTCAAGCATTAAAAGGGACTAACAACTAGTCAAAAACGATTTTTGCTGTTATACTGTGCTATTCACTGCGTCAAATTATACTTAGCTTGGCTTATTAAATAAGCAAGCTGGCGCCTGTTGTATCAACTTATCAGAGTGGAAGAAAAAATCTCTATGGATCCAACTCCTCAGTCACAATTAAAACTTCTGATTCAAAAAGGTAAAGAGCAAGGTTATTTAACTTTTGCAGAAGTTAATGATCACCTTCCACAAGATATTATCGATTCAGATCAAGTAGAAGATATCATTAGTATGATCAATGATATGGGTATTAAGGTTAGTGAAAACGCACCTGATGCCGATGAATTGATGATGCAAGAAACGACAACAGATGAAGACGCTGCTGAAGCGGCTGCTGCTGCGCTTGCCACTGTAGATAAAGAGATCGGCCGTACAACGGATCCGGTACGTATGTACATGCGTGAAATGGGAACAGTTGAACTGTTAACCCGTGAAGGCGAAATCGTTATTGCCAAGCGTATTGAAGAAGGGATCAACCAGGTTCAAATCTCGGTTGCAGAATACCCTGAAGCAATTACTTATCTTCTTGAACAGTGGGACAAGTTTGAAGCCGAAGAAATGCGCCTAAGCGACATTATCTCTGGTTTCTTTGACCCAAATGAAGATGAAGCGCCTATATCTGCGACTCATATCGGTTCTGAATTAAGCGAAAAAGAGCTTGATGATGAAGACGATGATGATAAAGACGATGATGAAGACGAAGAAGAAGTCGATACCGGCCCAGATCCTGAAGAGGCCCGCGTTCACTTTGAAAATCTTCGCGATCTTTACAATAAAGCACGTGAAACCTTCGATAAGAAAGGCCGTTCACATCCTGATTCTCAGGCTGCTATTTTTGAAATCGGCGAATTATTCCGAACGTTCAAATTAATACCTAAACAGTTTGATCGCATGGTAAATAACATGCGTGAAATGATGGATCGCGTTCGTATTCAAGAACGTATCGTCATGAAGCAAGCTGTACAAATTGCCAAATTACCAAAGAAAACATTCGTTAAGCATTTTGCTAATAACGAAACAGATGCATCGTGGATTGATTTAGAAATCGCTGCCAACGAAAAGCACTCTGCAAAACTTGAAGAAGTGAAGCCTGAGATAATTCGCTGTATCAATAAACTACGTGTGATCGAAGAAAGCACGGGGTTAAATATCGAGCGAATTAAAGACATCAACCGTCGTATGAGTATTGGTGAAGCGAAAGCCCGCCGTGCGAAAAAAGAAATGGTTGAAGCGAATTTACGTCTTGTAATCTCAATTGCAAAAAAATACACCAACCGTGGTTTACAATTCTTGGACTTGATTCAAGAAGGTAACATTGGTTTGATGAAGGCTGTTGATAAGTTTGAATATCGCCGTGGTTATAAGTTCTCAACTTATGCTACGTGGTGGATCCGTCAAGCAATCACCCGCTCTATTGCTGACCAAGCACGTACAATCCGTATTCCTGTGCATATGATCGAAACGATTAATAAACTTAATCGTATTTCACGTCAAATGTTACAAGAAATGGGTCGTGAGCCAAACCCAGAAGAATTAGCTGAACGCATGATGATGCCTGAGGATAAAATCCGTAAGGTACTTAAAATTGCAAAAGAGCCAATTTCAATGGAAACGCCAATTGGTGATGATGAAGATTCGCACTTAGGTGACTTTATCGAAGATACTACTATTGATTCGCCTATCGACTCAGCGACAATGGAAAGCCTTCGTGGCGCAACGAACGATGTACTAGCCGGCCTTACCGCCCGCGAAGCAAAAGTATTACGTATGCGTTTTGGTATTGATATGAACACCGACCATACTCTAGAAGAAGTAGGCAAGCAATTTGACGTTACCCGTGAGCGTATTCGTCAAATCGAAGCGAAGGCACTGCGTAAATTACGCCATCCTTCTCGCTCTGACTTACTGAAAAGCTTCTTAGATGCTAAATAATTAGTAGCTAAAAATACAGATTAAAATTTAAAAGGCCGCTGTAGCGGCCTTTTTTCTATTTACAGGAAAGAATCATGGCTTGGATCCAAATCCGTATCAATGCCAATGCTGCAACAGCTGATGCAGTAAGTGACTTATTAATGGAAGCAGGCAGTGCGTCTGTTACCTTTATTGATGCTAAAGACACCCCTATTTACGAACCAAAAATCGGCACTGTTGTATTCTGGGCCGATACCACTGTAATTGGTTTATTCGAAGCGACTCACGATATGAATGCGGTGATTGCATTATTAAAACGCCATGACGAAATAAACGACTCGTTAGTTTATAAAATTGAGCAGCTTGAAGACAAAGACTGGGAACGTGAATGGATGGATAACTTCCACCCAATCCAATTTGGTGAAAAGTTATGGATCTGCCCAAGCTGGCGTGATATTCCTGATCCAGACGCTGTAAACGTTCTATTAGACCCAGGTCTTGCATTTGGTACTGGCACCCATGCTACAACCGCTTTATGCTTAAAATGGCTTGAAAGCCAAGACTTAACAGGTAAAACCGTCGTCGACTTTGGTTGTGGCTCAGGCATTTTAGGTATTGCAGCGATAAAGCTGGGTGCAGAGCGCATGATTGGTATTGATATCGACCCACAAGCGCTCGAAGCAAGCCTTGATAATGCACAGCGCAATGGCGTTGCTGACAAACTCGAAGTTTACCTACCAGAAAATCAGCCTGAATTTTCAGCAGATATAGTAGTAGCAAATATTTTAGCCGCACCACTGCGTGAACTACACAGTGTGATTTTAGGCTTGTTAAAACCAGGCGGTAAAATTGCGATGTCAGGTATCTTAGAAGAACAGGCACAGTCAGTTGCTGATGTTTATGCACCTTTTTTAGCGCTTGATGAAATAGCCGTTGAAGGTGAGTGGACTCGTGTAAGTGGTATTAAAAAAGCTTAATTTGAAGCAATCACTCCATTTAGAGCATTAACCCAAAACCACCATCTAAAGCCTGTAATTAACAGGCTTTACCTATTATTTACACAACCCTGAACAGAATGATTTTCTTGCAGCAAATTAGTTTTGTATGAAATTCAGACAAATAAAGCCGTTCGTCAAACTGTTATCAAATGTCAATACACAAAAGTCAAAAAAAAGTCACTTTTGTTCAATTTATAGCCTTTGATTTTTGCTAAAAAAACCGTAAACTTAGCGCCCCTTGAAAAGAGGCCTATTGAATACAGTGCGTATCGGATCATATCAGTTAGAGAACAATGTAATTGTGGCGCCAATGGCGGGAATTACAGACAGACCATTTAGACAACTTTGTCGCCGCTTAGGTGCGGGACTAGCTGTGTCTGAAATGCTATCGTCAAATCCTTTGGTATGGAAAACCGAAAAATCGATGAACCGTATGGATCATAGCGGTGAATCGGGAATACGTGCAGTGCAAATCGCAGGAGCTGATCCTGAGCTAATGGCTCAGGCCGCACAATTCAATGTAAGTAATGGTGCACAGATCATAGATATTAATATGGGGTGCCCAGCTAAGAAAGTGAACAAGAAACTCGCAGGCTCAGCGCTATTACAGTTTCCTGATTTAGTGGAAGAGATTATTGATGCGGTGGTTAGCGCTGTTGATGTACCTGTAACACTGAAAATCCGTACAGGATGGGATCAGAGCAACCGTAACGGTGTAGAGATTGCGAGAATAGCTGAACGTTATGGCATAGCTTCATTGGCCGTACATGGGCGTACACGCGCATGTATGTACAAAGGTGAAGCTGAATACGCTACTATTAGGGATATAAAACGTTCAGTGTCGATACCTGTGGTTGCTAATGGTGATATTACATCACCTGAAAAGGCAAAGCAGGTTTTAGACTATACGGGTGCAGATGCCATTATGATTGGTCGAGCCGCCCAAGGTCGCCCTTGGATATTTAGGGAGATAGACCACTATTTGCGAACTGGTAAACACTTACCAGTACCTCCAATTGAGGAAGTACGCGGTATTTTGATGGAACACTTAGTGAACCTTCATGCGTTTTACGGGGAACCAATGGGAGCGCGTATCGCTCGAAAACATGTATCTTGGTATTTGCAAACCCATGACAGTGATGGTCAGTTTAGGCGAGTATTTAATGTCCTCGAGAATCCACAGGCACAAATCGAGGCTTTAGAGCAATACTTTATAACACTAGCAGCTAACTAAGAAAGAAAGAGATATAAACAATGTTCGAACAAAACGTGACTTCTCCATTTATCACTAACCCTCATGTTCAGTCACACGAGAAACCGCAGCCATTGCGTGATGCAGTGAAAAAAGCTGTTCATCATTATTTAAAACAGCTTAACGGTCAAGATGTGCAAGACGTTTACGACCTTGTTCTTTCAGAGCTAGAAGCGCCATTACTTGAAGAAGTAATGACTTACACACGTGGTAACCAAACACGTGCGGCAATCTTATTAGGTATCAACCGCGGTACTTTACGTAAGAAACTAAAGAAATACGGCATGAACTAATACATATGCTGTGATATATCACAGCATATGTTCAAAAAAGCACCTTAGGGTGCTTTTTTTATATCTTTAAAAATCCTCAAAAAAGCACCTAATTACATAATCCTCATTCTTTAAACATCGTTTTTTAAGCGGTATTCAGTTAAAATAGTGCCTTTCTAAGCTAGCTCAAACACTGAGGTAATCAAACTACAATGGATACACATCGTCCAATTCGTCGCGCACTACTAAGTGTGTCAGATAAAACCGGTATTGTTGAATTTGCTCGCGCTCTTGAATCACAAGGCGTAGACATCTTATCAACTGGCGGTACTTGTAAATTACTTGCTGATAATGGCATTAAAGTCACTGAAGTATCTGACCACACAGGTCACCCTGAGATCATGGATGGTCGCGTTAAAACTCTTCATCCAAAAATTCATGGCGGCATCTTAGCGCGTCGTGGTCAAGATGAAAGCGTAATGACTGAGAACAATATCTCAGCTATCGATATCGTTGTAGTTAACTTATACCCCTTTGCGAATACTGTCGCTCAAGAAAACTGCAGCCTTGAAGATGCCATTGAGAACATTGATATTGGTGGACCAACAATGGTTCGTGCCGCGGCTAAAAACCATAAAGACGTGACTATCGTAGTAAACGCGAAAGATTACGACCGTGTGATCAATGAAATGCAAAGCAATAATGGTTCAACAACGTATAAAACACGCTTTGATCTTGCCATTGCCGCTTACGAGCACACTGCACAGTACGATGGTATGATCGCTAACTACTTTGGTAAAATGGTTCCTGATTATACTGAGGAAGCAGCAGAGGAAACTAAATTCCCACGCACTATCAATATGCAGTTCACTAAAAAACAAGATATGCGCTACGGTGAAAACTCACACCAAGACGCCGCTTTTTATGTTGAAAACGATGTGCAAGAAGCATCAGTAGCAACGGCGATTCAATTACAAGGTAAAGCGCTTTCGTTCAACAACATCGCCGATACAGACTCTGCGCTTGAATGTGTGAAAGAATTTGATGTGCCAGCCTGTGTTATCGTAAAACATGCAAACCCGTGTGGCGTATCAATCGGTGAAAACATCCTTGAAGCTTACGATCGTGCGTTTAAAACAGATCCTACTTCAGCATTTGGTGGCATTATTGCCTTTAACCAAGAGCTTGATGCAGACACCGCAGAAGCGATTGTTTCACGTCAGTTTGTTGAAGTAATTATTGCACCTAAAGTGTCTGAAGCCGCAGCGCAAATTATTTCAGCTAAACAAAATGTACGCTTACTTGAGTGCGGTCAATGGTCGGGTAAAGCAACCGGTCACGATATTAAACGTGTTAACGGCGGCGTACTAATTCAAGACCGTGATTTAGGTATGGTTACGCAAGGCGACTTAAAAGTTGTGTCAAAGCGCCAGCCTACTGAGCAAGAGCTCAAAGACTTATTATTTTGCTGGAAAGTGGCTAAGTTTGTTAAATCAAACGCGATTGTTTATGCCCGCGACGGCATGACTATTGGTGTAGGTGCAGGTCAAATGAGCCGCGTTTACTCAGCTAAAATTGCCGGCATTAAAGCCGCTGATGAAAACCTTGAAGTAAAAGGTTCTGTTATGGCATCAGATGCATTCTTCCCATTTCGTGATGGTATTGATGCTGCAGCAGAGGCTGGTATTACAGCTGTTATCCAACCAGGTGGTTCAATGCGCGATGAAGAAGTTATCGCTGCAGCTGACGAAGCTGGTATGGCAATGGTGTTTACTGGCATGCGTCACTTCCGCCATTAATCACACAAAGAGCTAACTGCATAAGTTAGCTCTTTTTGTTTGCACCAAATTCACGTATTCTGCCTATTCTATAACCTCTATAAAATTATAATATGAAGGAACAGACGATGAAACTTGCACTAAAAACGCTACTTGTTGCCACCCTTACGATCAGCTCAACAATGGCCTTGGCTCATAACCATGCCAGTGAATCAGCATTAAGTCATGCTGTTAAATCAAGTGAGCGCAGCTCTGAGCGTGATCAATATCGCCATCCTGTAGAAACACTGGAGTTTTTTGGTTTCAAACCAACAATGACAGTCGTTGAGATTGCACCTGGCGGCGGCTGGTACAGTGAAATTTTAGCGCCAGCATTGAAAGAACAAGGCACGTATTATGCCGCACATTTCCCTGCTGATTCATCGGTTGGTTACTACCAACGTTCACTCGCGGGCTTTAAAAAGAAAGTAGCCGAAGATGAGCGATTCAGTAAAGTAAAAATCACTGAGTTTGCCCCTACTACTCACTTAGACATTGCCCCAGCAGATAGTGTCGATATGGTATTAACTTTTCGTAATGTTCATAACTGGTATATGGGTAAAGATAAAGACGGCGCAGTAAGTGCATTTCAATCTTTCTATAAAGCTCTAAAACCAGGTGGTACATTAGGCGTAGTTGAACACCGCTTACCTGAAGACCGCGCTGATGAAATGCAAAAATCATCAGGTTATATGAAGCAAAGTTATGTTATTGAAATCGCCAAACAAGCCGGTTTTGAACTGGTAGCAGACAGTGATATTAATGCAAACCCACTTGATACAGCTGATCACCCTAAAGGTGTATGGACACTACCACCAAGCTTACGTCTAGGCGAGCAAGATGCCGCCAAGTATAAAGCCATTGGTGAAAGTGACCGCATGACGCTGAAATTTAAAAAACCGCTTTAAATAGGATATTCGCCATGAATGTATTAGTCATTGGCAGCGGCGGCCGCGAACACGCACTTGCGTTTAAGGCTGCTCAAAACACCAAAGTAAACACTGTATTTGTTGCCCCTGGTAACGCTGGTACTGCTCTTGAGCCAAAGCTTGAGAATGTAGCTATTAAAGTAGAAGATTTAGATGGCCTACTCGCCTTTGCACAACAAAATAACGTTGAGCTTACGATTGTTGGCCCTGAAATTCCTCTAGTACTGGGTGTTGTTGATAAATTTAGAGAGCACGGCTTAGCTATTTTTGGCCCAACGGCAGGCGCTGCACAGCTTGAAGGCTCTAAATCATTCACAAAAGACTTTTTAGCACGTCACAAGATCCCAACGGGTGATTATCAAACCTTCGAACAAATAGACCCTGCTCTTGCATACTTAAGAGAAAAAGGCGCGCCAATTGTAATTAAAGCTGACGGCCTTGCTGCAGGTAAGGGCGTAATTGTTGCCATGACTGAAGTTGAAGCTGAAGATGCAATCCGCGACATGCTTGCGGGGAATGCTTTTGGCGAGGCTGGCAGTCGCGTAGTGATTGAAGAGTTCTTAGACGGCGAAGAAGCGTCGTTTATTGTTATGGTTGATGGCAAAAACGTATTACCGTTTGCTACCAGCCAAGATCATAAACGTGCTTACAATGGCGATGCTGGTCCTAATACCGGCGGTATGGGTGCATATTCACCTGCACCTGTCGTTACTGACGAAATCCACCAGCGCATTATGAACGAAGTGATCACTCCAACGGTAGAAGGAATGGCAAGCGAAGGCCATCCGTACACTGGCTTTTTATATGCAGGATTGATGATCGACAGCTCTGGTACGCCTAAAGTTATCGAGTATAACTGTCGCTTTGGTGACCCTGAAACACAACCAATGATGTTACGTTTACAATCAGATCTCGTTGAGTTGATTGAAGCTGCGAACCGTGTTGAGCTTGATAAGACCACCATTGAGTTTGACCCTCGCGCTGCTGTAGGTGTTGTTCTTGCTGCCAAAGGTTATCCTGATAACTACCCGAAAGGTGATGTAATCAATGGTCTTAAAGTTAGCTACCCTGCTGATGAAAAAGTATTTCATGCTGGGACTAAACAAGACGGTGACAACGTAGTGACTGCCGGTGGCCGTGTGTTGTGTGCAACAGCACTTGGAAATACAGTTACACAAGCACAACAACGTGCATATCAACTGATTGATGATATCAGCTGGGAAGGCATGGAATATCGTACTGACATTGCTTATCGTGCAATTGCCCGCGAAACTCAAAGCTAGGGAGATCTAAAATAGGTCTAACCAGTTTGTTTAAAAAAAAAGCGCGGTTTACTGCGCTTTTTTTAATGCTACACTAAAAATACAAAAACCTTCTAAGAACCGAACAATTGAAACATCATTCTCTTAGCTATCACTTTATTGCCATTTTTATATTGTTCGTGCTACTTTTTGTTATAGGTAATTACGCATCCCATCTAGCAACTCCCACTAAATACACAATAGATAAAACCACTGCCATTTATTTAAAATATGCTTACTTCATTGATCCCACTAAAAAACATTCTTTAGAGCAAGTAATAACTCAGCCTGATGCGATGATTTATAAACCTTTTACTGAGATCGATTGGAACTTCGAAAGCCGTAATTACTGGTTAATTATCGAGTTAGATAATCGTAATACCAGCAAAGAGAAAATTGTTGCTCACTTTGATAACCCCATGGTTGATCAGCTAAACGTTTACCATTTAGATAAACACAATAATATTATTCACCAAACTACATTAGGTGATACCGAGCTTGGACTGAGTTTACTTCAATACAGCGTACCCCATATTCGCCTATCACTACCGGCGCAAAGCAAGCAAAAGCTAGTTTTAAAAATTGATACGACGGGAATAAGTAAAACCCCCGTAAATTTATATGGTGAAGCAGAGTTTCAGGAGTTAACTCGCTCACAAACCGCGATATGGGGAATTTTTGTTGGTGTTTTGATTATGGCAGCACTGTACAACCTTGTTTTATTTTTTGGTATTCGTGATCGCGTTTACCTTGTCTATATTGGTTACATTATTAGCGCAATAATCTTAATGGGTGCCGTACTAGGTTTTGGCTTTTATTTATGGCCACTTTCTTGGCAGTTGTTTTTTCACAAATATATTGTTGTTAGCAACTACGCCATTGCTTTTTTCACACTTTCATTTTGTACCATGTTTTTACGTTACCACAAAGAGCAATGCTGGCGTTATAAGCTAAGTTTACTCCTGCTGGGCTTGATGGCTATTTTAGCTGTAAGCTGCTTTTTTATTATTGAAAGCATTGCAGCCCCTGTGTTCTTTGGTATTTTAGTCTTACTGTATATCGTATGTATTATTTTGATTTATAAAAAGCTACGCAGTGGTTTTCGTTGGGCTAAATTTTATGTTATTTCTTGGATCCCACTAATTATTGGTGCAGCAATCCAACCATTAGAGTTAACAGGTGTATTGCCCTATAGCTTTGCAACGCGCCATGCTTTTTTAGCGGCTATTTTATGTGAAGTAATACTCATGGCAATGGCGTTAGCAGATCGTGTCCGCTATCAACGTGAGCGAGCGCTGTATCATGCAACCCATACTCAACAAACAAAACTACTTAATAGTGCAATGTTAAAGCAAGCTTATATGAACCTTGAGCAAGAACAACGACCAAACACGATCTGTTTAATTAAACTGCGCTATTTTAATTCTCTTAATACTATATTAAGCCCATCTCAAGCGAACGGGCTAATTATCCACGTTGCAAAAGCACTCGAGCTTCAGTTAAGTAATGAGCGTCAGTTTATTAACCTAGATTTTAATTTAGATAGCAGCTCTAAAATTGTCGATCTTGGCACGGGTATATTTGCGTGTATCTCAACAAAAACACAAAGTGGAGAAAGCCTCTCTCTTTATTTAAATAAAACCGTAAAAAGCTTACCAAAGCAATATGAGGTTCAAGGATTAAATTTACAACTTAAATACGCTGTAGGGATCAGTTTTTCAAAAACGAACGGCAATTTTGAAGCTAGTTTACAACGCGGCTACCTGACTTTAAAACAAGCTAAAAATAGCACCAGCAATATCAGCAACTCACAACAAAATACACACATCACGATGGATATAGGGCTTGCTGCAAAACTACAACAAGCAATTAAAAGCAATCAATTAGCAATGTACCATCAACCACAAATAAACGTGCGTACCAATCAAGTTATTGGTAGTGAAGTACTGCTGCGCTGGCCAACGCCTGAGCATCAACATATTAATATAGAAGAACTCATTTTATTAGCTGAACGGACCGGACTTATTAATGAGCTTACTTTATGGGTGATAGAACAAGCGTGTCAGGATATTGTAGAACTAAATAAGCATGGCTTTAATGAGCACACTGTTAGTGTAAACTTAAGCGCTAAAAACTTAAGTATTAATAAACTCGCCGAAAAAATTGAAAACGCTTTATTAACGTATAACATACCTGCTAAACAGCTTAAATTTGAGTTGACCGAAACGGCACTCGTTGAGAATCAACAACAAATGAAAAGTTTTATGGGGCAGCTACAAAAGCTCGGTGTTCACGTCATCCTTGATGATTTTGGTACTGGATACTCTTCACTAAATTATTTAGTTAATTACACCTTTTCAAACTTAAAAATTGATAAATCATTTGTATTGGATCTCACAACGAATCAATCCCATCAAGTGATTGTCAAAACCGCAATTGATATGGCGCACAATCTAGGGCTAAGTGTTACGGTAGAAGGCGTTGAAGATAAAGGAACCCATCAATTACTAATTGAAATGGGTGCTAATAATACCCAAGGTTACTATTATTCCAAAGCCATACCCATCACAGATTATTTGCAGTGGCTTAGGGCATGTTGACCTTTCGTGATTAATTTTGCAGCAGTCTATTTGGTATTTAGGCAAGGCAGCGCCTATGCTGTGTGTTTGTTCCCCATTAATAGGCGATAACGCAGTATAAATGCCAAATATGCGCTGCCCAAAGGGTTCTTCCTAGGGGCGATTAACTCTTTGTTACCTACACGGATGTAGGTAAGGGGCGTGAGCAGGACGCGGAAGCTTTGCTCGGTTTTTACTTAGCCCACTCGATTTCAAACCTCGCGCCGCGATTAAATCGCCCCGAGATTGAACAAATTTTAATCCACAAAGATCAACACGCCCTTGTCATTCACATTAAATAATCAGTCAGTGCAATTACATGTTAAAATCCCCTTTTCACATCTTTAGGGGCGTAAAGATGCAAGGCACAATTAAAAAATTAAAATCATCGCTAACTCAGCCGATCCAATATCATCTGCCAATTGGTGATGAGTTAGTTGATCTCAATGCCTATATTGGCAAACAATTAACACTGACTTTTAACGGCTCTATTTTATGTTCGAGTTGTGGTAAAAAAACCAAAAAAAGTTACTCTCAAGGACACTGTTTCGTGTGTATGCGCAAGCTTGCTAGCTGCGATATGTGCATTATGAAACCTGAAACCTGTCATTTTGATCAAGGCACCTGTCGTGAGCCGCAATGGGGGGAAGAAAACTGCATGATCCCACACTATGTTTACCTCGCGAATACATCGGGTTTAAAAGTCGGCATAACCCGCCACACGCAAATTCCAACCCGCTGGATTGATCAAGGGGCAACCCAAGCACTGCCTATTTTTAAAGTGCAAACACGCTTACAATCTGGTTTAGTCGAAGTCGCGTTAGCACAGTTTATTGCTGATAAAACAAATTGGCGCAACATGCTTAAAGGGCAAAATGATGTACTCGACTTAAAAGCAGCCGCCGCTGAGCTTATTCCGCAAATTGCAGATAAACTCAATGAACTGGCTGAGCTATTTGGCGCAACAGCCATTGAGCAACTCAATGAGGACGTTGTTGATTTACAGTTCCCTGTTACAGAGTACCCAACCAAGATTAGCTCCTTTAATTTCGATAAAGAGCCCGTTGTCAGTGGTATTTTAAATGGTATCAAAGGGCAGTATTTAATCTTTGATACAGGCGTAATAAACATCCGTAAGTTCACCTCTTACGATGTTACGCTGGGGTAAGCTGGGCATAAAACTCAAACCATTGCCGCTGTGCTAAAGGGCGGCAATAATAATAACCTTGTATTACATCACAACCTAAACTTTGCAAATAATTATACTGCGTTTGCTTTTCTACTCCTTCCGCTACAACGCATAGATTTAAGCTCGTAGCCATCGCTATAATAGCAGCCACGACTTCACTGTTGCCATACTCATCAGGTATTTTGGCAATAAAACTGGCATCTATTTTTAAGGTATCTATTGGAAGTTTAGTTAAGTAACTCAGTGCCGAATACCCTGTACCAAAATCATCAAGCGCAATGTGCACGTCCATTTTTTTTAGCTGCTGCAATTGTTTTTTCGCCTGACTAAAGGAACTTATAAAACTACTTTCAGTTAACTCTATTTCAAGACAGTCCCCAGACAAATTATAACGCTTTAGCATCTGCTCAACACTTTCTGATAACTTCCCTTGGCTCAAATGACACGCAGAAACGTTGACTGCAAGCCGCCCTGCTTTTATACCTTTTTGCTGCCACAATGCCAGTTGCATGCCGGCACTATTTAGCACCCATAAATCAAGTTTTACAATTAAGCCTAACTCTTCCGCTAATGGGATAAATTGTGCGGGAGAAATCATCCCTAATGTAGGATCATACCAACGAAGTAATGCTTCAACGCCTTTTATTGTTTGTGTTTTTAAACATTGCTTAGGTTGAAAGTATAACTCAAATTCATCATTCTCTAGCGCATGCTGAAAACGACTCATCATGGCTAAACGCTCTAAAGAACGCGCATTCATTGATGACTTAAACAGCTGAAAAGAGTTACGCCCTATTTCTTTAGAGCGATACATTGCGATGTCTGCATGTTTTAAAAGGGTCTCACTATCGAGTCCATCCTCCGGATAAATTGCTGCGCCAATTGAAGCGGTTGCGCCCACCTCCAATCCTTCCAGCTGAAAAGGGATATTCAAATGGTTAAGTATCTGATCAGCCAAACTAATCACCGATGCGATATTATCAACCTCGCATAACACCACAAATTCATCGCCTCCTAATCGTGCTAGCGTATCCCCTTCACATAGCAATGCTTGTAAACGTTTAGCCACCATTTTTAATAATTCATCACCGGCGCTGTGCCCTAAGCTGTCGTTAATTTCTTTAAAACGATCCAAATCAATAAACATTACGGCAAGCATGTCGTTATTTCTATGTGCAGCTGCCAATGCCATGCTTAACCTATCATTAAATAAGCGTCTATTGGGTAAACCCGTTAGCTCATCAAAGTAAGCGAGTTGAACTATCTTCTCCTCTGCATTTTTTCGCTCTGTAATATCACTAAAAATTGCTGCATACACAACCTCACTGCAATTTGGCTCTCTTATTTGAATAATGCTGAGCCATTCAGTATATAAATCACCGTTTTTTTTACGGTTACATATCTCCCCTTGCCAAACACCTTTATCCGCAATAGATTGCCACATTTTTATATAAAAACTTTTACCGTGCTTACCTGAACTGAGGATTTTTGGCTGTTTACCTATTACCTCATATTCTTGGTAACCTGTTAACGTCGTAAAGGCCGGATTAACTTGAATGATTACGCCATCTTGTTGAGTGATCATTATGCCATCAAGCGAAGCGTCGATTATTTTATTAGCAAGGTATAGGTTACGCTGTGAATGCTGTAGAGCGATGTCTCGTTGTGCGAGTACTTTTTCAAGTTCGCTACAATATGCGCTTTCGATTTCATTAATTAAGTGCTCAAGCGATAAAACCCCTTTAATTTCTTGAGTGTCAGTCACCACTAAATGACGCACATTGTTATCTGACATTAATCTATAAGCATCGAACAAACTATTTTTTGGGCTAATTTGATAAAGTGGCCAACTCGCAAAATCCCAACAAAAATGCTTACTTTCATGCTCAATAATTAAATGCAGTAAATCACGCTGGGTAATAATGCCATGCTCGTTTTGCTGCTTATTGAATACCAAAATAACTTTTTCGTTGCGCTCATACATTAGCTTTACAGCTTCACTCACGCCCATATTTGCAGGCACTATTGATATATTTTTACTGTATTGCTCATTCACAGGGCGAAATTGTAAATAGTGATCCAAACCTTGATTGCGGACAATATCCGTGATGCTAATCACGCCACATGGTAGAGCGCTTTCATCTGTCACTAAAAGGTGTCGTACACTGTATTGATGAAAAACTAAAGCGGCATCGCTAAGCAATCGCTGGCTCGAAATACTAATAACGGGGCTCGACATTACTGATGCTATTTCCACGCTTTTTATTTGTGGATTATTAAAATCAAGCTTCATACAATCAGCTTCTGTCCATATTCCACAAATAGAGCGATGCTCTTGAACAAAAATAGCACTGACATTATGTGCTCGCATTAACCTCACAGCTTCGATAAGATGCGTGTGCTTAACACACGAAATAACCTTATTTGTAAACACATCACATACTTTTTGGTAACGGCTACTTTTTGGCATCATAGCTCCCTTGTTTGGCACGAACCGAAAAGTATAATAAAGCTTATTACCAACCATTTGATTTAGGACAATAAACCAGCATGTCATACCCAAAAATCATCATTTATAATGAGGAAATAGAAATTGCGCATCAGCAAAGTGACGTAGATTACTTTTTATATGGGATCAGCGAGCATGAACAAAAAAATGTGAGAGTACTAGAGGAAAGTGGTACCTACCACACACTTTTAGGAAAAGCATGCCAGCCATTAAGTGCTGATGAGTTAGGTGTATATGTAAAGCATTATTTAGCAAATGAAGGGCAATGTTGCTTGAGTAAAATTCAACAATTAAGCCCACAACAAGCGTTTGATTTACTCGCTATCAACTAACGCTTTTACATGAGAAATTGCACTGCGCCCAAGTGCTGAAAGTGAATACCCTCCTTCTAAATAAGAGATAATTCCTTTACAACCGAGCTCTTTGCTTAACTTTGCCAATTGATCAGTCAGCCATGCGTAGTCATCTTCAACAAATTTTAAGCTTGCCATATCATCTTCAAGATGAGCATCAAAACCGGCGCTAATAAAAATAAGTTCAGGCTTAAACTGCGTTAATTTAGGCAGCCACTGTTGGTTATACAGCGCTTTTAAATCATTGCCATCACTGGCAATCGGTAAAGGCGAATTGATGAGTGTTGCGTTATTTTCTATTGCCGTATTAGGGTAAAACGGATACTGAAATAACGAGCAAAATAATACATTGTCATCATCAATAAAAATATCCTGTGTACCATTTCCATGATGCACATCAAAATCGACTATCGCAATGCGCTTTACGCCTTTGCTTTGTGCGTATTTAACGCCAATGGCTAAATTATTAAACACACAAAAACCAGCTGAGGTGGTTCTATTCGCATGATGCCCTGGCGGACGTACTGAGCAAAAAGCAGCATCGAGCTTATCTGCTAATATTTCATCTACCGCCAATATGCCAGCCCCTACTGCGCGCTCAATCGCCATAAGTGATTCTGGACATAACCAAGTGTCACCATCAAGTGATGCAAGCCCTTGAACTGGAATAATGCTTTCAACTTGTTTTACCAGTGCTTCATCATGTGCTAACAAATAATGCGCTCTAAGTGCTTTTGGGGCCTGTTTTTGCTGTACTGCAATATCCAACCCGCTGGCTAATAAGCGATCTGATATCGCATCTAAACGCTCAGGGCATTCAGGGTGATCTTCAATCATTTTATGTTTGCGGCAAAAAGGATGTGAAATAATCGCGGTACGCATAAAAGCTCCATCTGTATCAGCAAGTGGCAACTATACCCAAGCGACCTCAAGATGCAAGTTTCAGTTGGAATTAAAAGCGATTTAGGCAAGGCATTGATTGCAAATAATGGTTGCTCCCTTGCTAAAATCAATAACGCAGTATAAATCGCTTTTAAACCAACCCTTTGGGCGTTTCACAGGCACTTACTCTCAGCGTTATTACTTCTTAAAAGGGACTGCCATTATTGCAAAGTAACGCCTTGATATTAAGCACCTGTGAAACGCTGAAGTCTGTATCTTGAGGTGGCTTGGGTATATAACAAAGCCACCGATTGGTGGCTTTGCGACTTTGGTTTACTATTCTAAAATAAAAATTCTAACTAATTATTTTTTTGCTTTTAGTGTTAAGTTTCTAAAGTCAAAACTAAAATCTGTAACAGCCGTTGAAACAGCTTTCATTTTGGCACTTTCAACACGATTTTTAGTCGTCATATCAAACGTAATAAACGCATCAGCCTCAAGTAGTTTTTCATCCCATTTAACAATAAATGTGTTGCCTGTGTAGTGCTCTAGCTGGCCTTTTAAACGCTTGGTGTGAGTAAAGTCAATACGCAGTTTACCGTCTAACTCTTCAATAATAACATCACCATACCAATCGTCTTTCAATGTACCTGTGTAGCTAATATTCGGTAGCTGTGGCTGGTAGTCAGCAGGCGCTTCTGGCTTAGCATTTGCGTACGCTTTTTGCTTGCCTTCAAAGTGCTTTTTAGCGAGCTCTTCAACCCAGTCTTTATCTTCAAGATCAAGTGCATCTTCGAGCACCTCATGAGTAATTGCCGATAACGCACCGAATGCTTGCTGATTGCTTAAAATGACAATACCGAGGTTTTTCTCTGGTACTAATGTCACTTGCGATACCATGCCTAAAATCCCGCCACCGTGTGCAAGCTTTTTAACACCGTGATAGTCCTCAATACTCCAACCTAAGCCGTATCCTCTAAACTGTTGATGATACGCTTCATAAGCCGATTTAGAGGCAACAGAGGTAATATGCGGGTGCCACATTTGTGTTTGTTGTTTATCACTAAATAATTGTTCGCCATTAGGCATTGTGCCACCAGCAAGTTGAGTACGTAACCACTGGCTCATATCACTCACGCTTGATGCTATTGCGCCAGCTCCACGAAAGTCCTCTAAGTAGTTAACAAAGAAAGGGTGTAACTTGCCATCCATTGGGATGTGCCCCGTTGCCCAGTTTTTATTGTTACTTGGGATACGCGAAAACCCCGCTCGTGAGTTACCCATTTTAAGTGGCTGTAGAATATTTTTTTCGATGTAATCGTTCCAGCTCATACCTGACACTCGAGCAACCACCTCACCAGCAGTAACAAACATTAAGTTGTTGTAAGCATATTTACTGCGAAAGCTGCTGGCGGGTTTTAAATACTTTAAACCGGCAAAAATTTCTTCAATTGATTTATTCGTATCTGGCCAAATCATTAAATCGCCTTGGCCAAGACCTAAACCACTACGGTGGCTAAGTAAATCTCGAATGGTCATTTCACGGGTTACATATGCATCATAAAGACGAAACTCAGGTAAGTGATCAATCACTTTATCGTCCCAGCTTAGCTTCTCTTCATCAACTAATTTAGCTAATGCCGCAGCCGTAAATGCTTTGGTATTTGATGCGATACCAAATAACGTGTCTTTATTTACCTTGTTGCCAGTTTCCAAATGGCTTACACCAAAGCCTTTGGCAAACACCACGTTATCGTTTTCAACTATCGCCACAGCCATGCCAGGCACATCAAAACGCGCCATCGAGTTTTCGATTACTTGGTTAATATTGTTCGTATCAATATCAGCGTAGCTGTTAAATGCACACCCTGTAAATAACGTGGCGGCAATGGCTAATTTAGTTAGTTTCATAACAGTCCTAGTTTAATTTTTATTATTGTTGATGCACGGCAAACTCAATTGCAGCACGTTCACTATTACTATCTCGACATGTTTGTCGTGATTTTATGGCTTCACTGTACTCATTTGGCACACAAGCTTCAAGCGCCCCGCGATGAACGTGCTGCATATACCAGTCATAAGGTAATATGTCCTCATTAGTAGTATTTGCAATATAACAATGAGCATTGAGAACTTGCCCATCAAGCAGCGTTACTTGAACATCCACACAATCGTAACGCGGGCCTTCAATATCATCTAAAACGCTCTTTTCATCATGGTTAAGTTGATAAACAACACCATATACTTGCGTATTTTGGTCATTGCTTGGACGAACATTACCTTTGCCTGACCCATCAAGACTCACCATATCAAAAGTCAGTTCATAGCCATCTAGGATCGCCGTACCAACACGCTTAGCATTAGGTAAACGCGCGAGTAAACGGTTAGAAGACATATTGGAACCAAAAGAAAAATTATATATAGTCATATTTACCTGCTCTTGTATTGGCGTATTAGTTGATGATTTTTACACCACTATTCTTATTGCTAACGCGATAAGAATCACACCAATACCACGGTCGAACCAATGGCCACTTTTTTGAAAGAAATCTCGTACACTTTGCTTTGATAACACCAAGGATAAAAACGAAAACCATACCCACGTTGCTAAAGCCATATAAAGGCCATAACCAGCTTGAACAATTAACGGTGTTGATTGACTGATCACCAAAGTAAATAACGACATAAAAAATAGCGTTGCTTTTGGATTTAATGCATTTGTTAAAAAGCCACGGCGAAATGCTACCCAGTCAGATTCAGTTGAGGCAGATGGTACTAAATTATCCTGCTCTGCTGTGGCCGGTTTGGCACTTCTTAGTGCTTGCACACCAATATAAGCCAAATAAGCCCCGGCTAAATATTTTAATGCCATAAAAATAGTCGGTGATTGCGCGAGTAAAACAGCAACCCCTAACAAGCAATAAGTAACGTGTAATAATATTGCTAAGCCAACCCCAAAACTAGTCCACAAAGCATTTCGCCGCCCTTGCTGAATACTCTGCTTGAGCACAATCGCAAAATCAGGACCCGGGCTTGCTACCGCAAAAAAATGTGCCAATGCAATTAGTAAAAATTCATCAAGATAAGCCACGTTAATTACCCTGCCTTTTTCTCATCAAGCGCGAGTAACAGTGGATTAGCAGTGTCATTTACCAATGCTTTAATTTCTTTTTGCGCTTTTTTAAATTGACCACGTAAATGCGATTTTAGATATTTTTTAGACTCTTGATGGCCTTTAAAGTGGCAAATAAGTGCATGCATAAATAACGTTTGCGATTCACTCAAGGCCGCTTGTCTATTAGCATAGGGGTTGTAACATGATCCACATCCGCCCTTAAATTGATACACCGTATTACTCATCATGACACCAAAGCCTAAAAAGCACGCAAGTGCATCACTGGCCTGAGGTAAAAACTCCTTTCCCCCAGGTGGTAACACACCAACATGGTGGATCATGATAGTCGCTAAAGTACCGGCAAAGCTTGCTACTAAATCTTGTGGCTGGTTAATTTGATTTGGATTAAATGACACATTAACACGGTGCGCAGGCGTCACCATTAATTTACTTTGTGCACCTCTAAGCGAGTTAGAAAGCTCAAAATGAGGAAATACTTGAGGTTGTAATTGCGCAGGCCCCACCAATTGAATCGGCCAAACGTGCATTCCCGCATAATTCGTTACACGCTCAAAAACGTTACTCGCCATTTCCTCAATGCTTGATACCGCATCGGGAAAGAACTGATGGTTTGGCAATACTATATCTGTATTATTTATAAAATAATCACTGTCGAAATTTTCAATTGCCCATACAAAAGTATCGATCAGCCACTGCTGTTCTTGCTCATCTAATAATGGTTTTGCTTTAAATAAGGCTAACATAATCTGCTCTTTTAGTTATTGTTGCGCTTGTGCCCACGTCCACGCTTGTGTGTTATACAGCGGCACAGTAGATAATGCGTGATGGTGACTGCCTGTCGACTCTTTTGTTGAGTATGATAAGTACATCAAAGTACGCGTTTGTGCATCATAAACACGGCGGACTTTTAATGATTTAAATAAAATACTCTTTGATGACTTAAAAACCACCTCACCTGATTTACTACGATCTATTGCTTGTAATTGGTCGGCGGTGATTGGTCCCGTCTGACGACATGCAATAGACATATCGGAAGGATCTGCAAAATCTAAATTAGCCTCAATATGGCTGATATGACAAGTAACACCTTTAACAAGAGGATCCTGTTGCGAATTAACTTTAATGTCTTTCGTGGTAAATAAGCCTAAGCTGACTGACGCGGCATCATCAGAACACCCCGACACTGTAAAAATAACAGCCAGTAAGCAACCCATTTTTAAGTATTTCATACTGTTCCTTAACGTAATTCAAAGAGTAGGATTTTTATACCCAAACCACCTCAAGATGCCAGTTTCAGTTGGAGTTAAAAGCGATTTAGGCAAGGCATTGATTACAAGTAATAGTGGCTCTATTATTAAAATCAATCCCTTATAAAAGTAACGCAGTATAAATCGCTTTTAAACCAACCCGTAGGGCGTTTCACAGGCACTTACTCTCCTCGTTGTTACTTCTTAAAAGGGACTGCCATTGTTGCAAAGTAACGCCTTGATATTAAGCCCCTGTGAAACGCTGAATTCAGCTTCTTGAGGTAGTTTGGGTATTTATTTCATTTCAACTATTTTTCAATACTAACACTAAACGTATTTGTAACTATAAAACAAATTTACAATGATATTGCCCACCAGCTAGCTTGTGTGTCTTTATGCATTTGTATTCTGCTAAGATAAACTCAACGATCATTTAAAGGAACCAGTAATGCCACATATTGTTATTGAACACTCTGAAGACTTACCCATTTTACCACAGGTGTTGGTCGAAAAAATTCACCAAGCCGCGTTTGAAAGTAATCTATTCGAACTCGACTCAATAAAGACGCGGGCAATCGCCTATACCCATTATCAATTAGGAGACGGGAAAGAAGGCTTTATCCATGTTGGGGCGCATATTATGCAAGGTCGTACCGTAGCGCAAAAACAACAATTGAGTGAACACTTACTAGCATGCCTAAAAACCTATTGCCGAGAATCAGATAGTTTAAGCGTCAATGTTCATGATATGTCTGACGATATCTACCGCAAATGCACTTAGCGGTACTTTTTAATCGATATAGCTCAAGGTAAATACTGAGCTTTAATGCGCTTTATATCTATTTGTGGTGATTTATAAGCGCTGTAAACTAACCAACCAGATTGAGCTATATAAGTCAGCCCTGATGCTCGGCTAAATGCCCGCTCGGGTAAGCGCATAACATCATGATGGCTTTGGTTTGCTAAATCGTAATAACTCAAACGGTAATCAGCCCGATCTACATTAAAATAATAAATCCGCGCAAGGCTTGTTTCATCCGCTTTAACATAATGCCATGCCAAATCATTCGACAAGTTTATATTTGGCACTAGCACTTCTTCCCTACCTGAATCTGCATATTTAACCCAAAGCTGTTTAGCGCTCGGCTTAGCAAAAATTAAATCACCTTGCTGCGTTTCATAAGCATAATAAGCAGGCTGCTCAATCATTTTGCCTAAGTTTTTACCATTAAGGTTAAAACGATGCACATATTTACTATCCGACACTAAAACAGTTTGACTGTCTTTCCCCCATGACACTTTTGCATGGTACTTAAAACCGGTCTTTAACTGCTCACTTACTTGTTTTTCAAAATCATATATATAAAGCTGATTTTTGCCTTTTATGAATAACGTAAAAGCAATGTAACGTCCATCAGGTGACCAAATAGGATTAAAAATACCCGACTTAAAATCAGTTAACTGCCGTCGATTTGTACCATCTTGATCCGCTATCCATAATTCACTTTCATTAGATTCATTAGAGATAAACGTGAACTTATTTTTTAATTCATTAAAATCTGCATAACGCATATTAAAATCAGTGGATAGCACTGGAAATGGAGAGCTGGCAACATTGTCCCCCAACTCAACCCGCATAAGCGTTGAATCTGTATGCCACTGATGAAAATATAAAGTCCCATCGTCTGCATATTCAGGGTAACTTAGCCCTGTAACCTTTGAATCCTGAATAATATTTGTATCTAAATGATAAAAGTAGCCTTGGCGCTGCCCATGTTCTACCGCAGAGAATACCAGCTGACTCTTTTGGGGATGCCAATCTACCCCTCGAAGATCCAAAAAGCCTGATGTGAGTTGTTGTGTATCACCGCTACTAATATCGATTAAAAATAATTCTTCGTGGCCATCGGGTAAATTGCGTGAAACAACCAATTTTGTACCATCTGGAGAAAAAGCCACTGATTCATCCTGAATATTACACGCTTGTTTGCACGGTACTTGGCTAACGGCTTTATCTGATGATAAGTTAATAATATTGAGCTCTGAACTGAGCGTCCCGTCAACTGTTCGCTCGCTGATGTAGACCAACTTATCACCTTGAGCGCTAATATCTAAATCTGTCGTAAAATTTACAGCGCAGCTACCGAGCAACTTTGTAGCTGCACCACTAAGTGTTTGTTCAATAATGTCACATTTACCACCATCTGAACGCCGATAATAATAAATACGTTGCTGATCAGGACTAAAAACGGCACGCCCTTCAATACCATCGCTATTTGTTAAAGCAATAGCAGCTTGCTCGGGAGAAAATAAATCCTGTAAATAAAGGTTGGCAAGTTCACCCGGCTCTCCCCATGAGTACACTAATAAATGGTTGTCGTTTGATACCCCCGGAAACAGCTCTCGCCCTGGGCTTGTAGTTAGTGTTTCAATATGATCAGTTAAGCGTGTTTTGTAATTGCGAGTTTTGCTAGAGTTATCATGTAGGAAATAAAAGGGGCTAGTAACAAACACAATAACTGTAATAACAGCACATATAACTTGCATTGATGAAAAACGAGAAAATATACTTTTTTTAGTGGGTATTGGTACAAATTCATTTTGGGTTAAAGAGCATGGCGTTAGCGTAATTCGGTACCCTGTTTTACGAAGTGTTTCAATATAAATAGTATCGGGGTCAAGCTCTTTAAATGCTTTTCTCAGGTGCCAAATAGCATTCGTAAGTGCTTTTTCACCTACATAGCTATTACCATTCCATACATTTTCAATTAACTCTTCACGAGTAACGGCTTCTGGGTAGCGAGAAACTAAAAAACACAATAGCTCTATGAACTTTGGTTGTAAGACCACTTCAACATTTGCACAACCTAATTTATTCTCAGAGGGTAAAACTCGACAAGGTCCTAACAGAAACGGCTGATTCATATTCATAAACGGCTATTAACACCTCCAATTTAGATACCAGAAAGGATACCCTTTTATAGTGACAAAAAGCAAAGTTACTCAACAAATTAAATAAACGTGTTTTAAGAGCTACCAAAAAAATAAACAGGTAACCATTTGTTTTTTAATGAATAGATATAAAATAGATATAAAATAGGGAAATAAACGAGCCATTCTTTATTGAGTTTTTGTCCGCAATTGCATAAAACATTGCCTGTACAAATCTATTCGTTAAAACGTTAACTAAATCTTTGTTCTGCCCGTCCAAAGTAGTGAGCGTACTAACAGTCACAGCCTTAGATAATAAAATAATTCTCATCCTTTTTAGTGGAAGTGAATGTCTAGCATTGTGACTATCGATGGATAGCTAAATATATTAAAAATATAATTAGCTTTATAAATTTATACCTAGCTCGATTTAAATTGAGCTAGATTATATTCCTACTAGGTTGTTACCAAAGGCATGGCTTGAAAAAGCCTGCCTTTTTTAATTTATAAATGGCCAACTTTTTTAATTTATAAGTGGCCAACTTTGCATCTCAACCAATCGAGATTCAGTTCGTGCATATTCAAAAGCCAATTTTTTACCTTGATAGAGCTGTGCAATAGCAACATCGGCACCAATCACCAATAGCTTACCACGATCATAAAACTCATCCACTAACGCAATAAAACGTCTCGCTTCGTCATCGAGTGTATGCTCTTGTAAATCTTGTTTCTCACGTTGATAGCTATCTTCAATACCATGCACTATTTGTTTATTTGTCGCACTTGCTCCCATAACTGGCACGTTTGCAATATAAATACGCGTAAAATGTTGCGCTAAATAAATATAATCTGCGGTGCTACGAGCTCCTGAGCAAAGCGCCATAAAGTCGAACATAATGGCATTTTCACTGCGCACTAAGTACGTCAGATTACGACCACAGACGCTAATATTTGAGCCTTGCCTTATATGGTTTTCAGAACTTTTAAAGTGCGAGATCAATGTGCGCCCTAAAGCCCCAACAAAGTAATGCGTCGCCAATTGGCCAAATCTAAAACGGTGATCGACCTCTCCCGCTACATCTATAATATGACAATGCCGCTTAATTAATTCTATCGTAGGTAAAAACCGCGCCCTTTGCAGGCCATTGTAATAAAGCTGTTCTGGTTGACAGTTAGAAGTTGCAACAAGCACGACCTGTCTTGCAAATAATGCTTTAAATAACCCAGCCATGATCATCGCGTCGCCAATGTCAGAAACAAAAAACTCATCAAAACATATTAATTTAAGATTGGCTGACCACTCTTTGGCTATTTGATCTAACGGGTTTTTAATTCCTTGTAATTGCGCTAAACGCTGATGTACTTGCGCGATAAAATGATGGAAGTGTAGACGCGTTTTTTGTGAAATCATCACGCGAGTATAAAATACATCCATCAACATCGATTTGCCTCGCCCGACAGGCCCATGCAAATAAACCCCCTTTACAACAAGTGGTGGCTGCCACCATTTTAGGGGTGTCTGTAAAGCGTTTGCTAACTCATCAAGTGCCGTTACAGCCTTTAACTGCGCAGTATCAAGCTCAAGTTCACCCATGGTGATTTGTGTATTGTAATACTGTAATATTTGTCCGCTTGATACTGTCATGGTATATCACTATCGGCTATAATCGCCGCCATTGTAGCCGACTAAAAATGTGAACCCAATGAAATTCCCTTGCCGCTTAGATAAATTCATTAGCCACCTTGCTGAGATCCCACGTACAAAAGTCAAAGCCGGGCTTAAAAGCAAATTTGCATTAGTTAATGGAGAACTCGCGACCGCACCTGATCTATCAATCAAAGCAACAGATGAAGTAACCTGGCAAGGCAAGCCTCTTGTATTTTTGGGTAAGCGCTATTTCATGCTAAATAAACCGGTGGGTTATATATGTGCCAACAAAGATGACATGCATCCCACCGTATTTGATTTATTTGATGAACCTAACATGAGTGATTTTCATGTTGCCGGTCGCCTTGATATCGATACAACAGGATTAGTCTTGATCACCAACGATGGCGATTGGTCTCATAGAATTACCTCACCAAAACACAATAAGTTTAAAACTTACCTAATTGAAACAATAGAGCCAATAACTGAAGATGCACTAGAACAACTTCGTCAAGGTATACAACTACATAACGAAAAAGAAATCACAAGGCCAGCCATTGCAGAGCAACTTGCTACTTTTAGCTTACGCTTATCAATTAGCGAAGGTAAATACCATCAAGTTAAACGAATGCTTGCAGCCGTAGGCAATAAAGTTGTTGAGTTACATAGAGAGAAAATAGACGGTATTGAACTAGAGCACTCTTTAAAAAGTGGTGAGTATCGACAATTAACGGCTGAAGAGGTTAATCTTTAATTCAGCAAGTTTTTTAACTTGAGTAAAAATCACGTAAAACTCCCTAATAATCATTAATTAAATCTGACAACGGGTCGATAAACATGGTAGAAATTTAGGGTCATAATATAAATAAGGGGCTCAATGTGCTGTCAGGTTTAGCATTAAGAACAAAAACTATCCTATTTGCTGGGGCGATGTTTATAGCACTTAATGCTATTGCATTACTTGGCTTACAGTCGCTGCGCCATGCTAGCGAAACCGATAATATTGCGCGTATAAATCAGCTCATGAAAAGTACCAGCAATATTGTCGCACAATTTGAGTTACTCGCTCAAAATGGACAATTAACCCAAGAACAAGCCCGCGAATTTGCAACTAACATGCTTCGTGAAAACAAATACCATGATTCTGAATATGTTTACGTGGTAAATGACGAGCTTGACTTTATTGCCACTCCTCACGATCCCCAACTGCATGGTACGAGCTTTAATGATTTTAAAGATGCCAGCGGTAAAAGTATTGGTCGTATGGTTGAGCAATTAGTTGGTCGTCAAACGAATAAAATTATTACTTACCACTGGGATTCAGTCCGTGATGGCGAAACAGTTGATTTGACCTCAGTAGTACAGAAAACGCCCTACTTTGGTTGGTATGTAGGTACTGGCATTAGTGCTAAAGAAGTCGACGAGCGTTATTGGAATACCGCAAAGTGGTTACTAGGCTTATCCCTTGTTATTGCAATTGTTTTAACTATTGCAATTGCTCGCTTTGGTATTGCTTTGAGCAATGCACTTGGCGGCGAGGTCACTGAAGTTATAGATATAGTAAAACAAGTGTCTCGTGGCAATTTAAACTCACATATTCGTACAGACGCGCCACCTGAGAGCATTATTGCAGCCATGCAATATATGCAGCAAGGTTTACGTGGTGTAGTAGGCAGTATTAAAGACGTCACTGATAGCCTTAAAAGTCAAAGCTTTGATAACGAGTCACGCTCAACTGAACTTGATAAACTAACACTGAGCCTAAATGAAGAAACGCATATGGTCGCATCAGCTATCACTGAGCTTACGGCCTCTGCGCAAACTGTTGTTGAGCATGCAGAACAAGCAGCTTACTCTGTTCAAGAAGCTGAAAATCAAGGGCAAAAAGCCAACGATTTAACAACCGAAGCGGCGGAAACAATTGTACTTCTTGAAAAGCAAATTGACAGCGCTGGTAATAATATCCAAACACTTGATGACGAAGTTAACAACATTGCCAATGTACTGAGTGTCATTCAAAGTATTGCCGAACAAACTAACCTACTTGCACTTAATGCTGCAATTGAGGCGGCCCGAGCCGGTGAGCAAGGCCGTGGTTTTGCCGTTGTGGCCGATGAAGTTCGCCAACTCGCACAACGCACGCAAACCAGCACCGAAGAAATTCGTAATATGATTGGCAAACTACAAACGGCTACGCAAGACGCTAAAACATCTGTAAACCTGAGTATTGCGACTAGCGAACAAACGGTTGCGAAGTCTAAAAATGCCAGTGAAGAACTACAACGCGTTGCATCATCCCTTAGTGCCATTGCACAAATGAGCCACCAAATCGCCACAGCAGCTAAAGAGCAGCTTGACGCAGGAGAAGACACCGCTAGGCGTATCGTGACAATATCTGATACGGCATCAAAAACAGCTGATGTATCGCATCAAGCGCACGCAGCAACTGATTTAATTAAAGGCCTCACCAGCAACCTTGAAGCTGAAGCCGGTAAGTTTAGATCATAAGCACTTATTTACTTCCCATAAAAAAGCCCGCAAAATAAAAGCGGGCTTTTTTTAGCTATTTAGCATCCCGTGCTTAGGATTTTATTTGCACTAAATCAAAATCAGCTAAGCTTGGTACAATCATTTGCAAACGCGATTCTGTTACATCTAACGAGTTTAAGCATTCACAATATTCAGAGGCCTTTAAGTCAAGTTGGTGCGCTTTTTTCTGGAGTGACTTATCAATTTCTTTCGAAATAATATCCATACGTAAACCCATGTCGTTGATTCGATCTTCAATATTACCTTCACGTGACTTAAACGCATCACCAAGTGAAACCAAAATTGCACCTAATGAGCCATGTACCGCTGAGTGAATTTTTTTACTGATCTCTTCGGTAAAAAAATCATCAATTTTAGATAATGATTGCGGCGCGATGAAAAAGAAGTCATCACCGCGTTTAAATTTATCCATTAATGCACGCTCTACGTACTGCAGTTGTGTTTTTAGTACTTCAGGTTCTTTATCAGACATACCTTCAACAACCTGCTCAATCGCACTTAAACCCAGATTAACACCATCAGTAGCCAGCTCAACTAACTCAGGCACAGTATCGCGAATACCGGCACTAAACTGGGCTAAAACCAAACTTTCCTCATTACTTAAGTCAATCCAATAACCACGGATAAACAATTGATTATCATTATTAATTTGGACGCGTGTTTGGCCTTTATCAACAATACGAATAATATCGTCGGTGATGATTAAACCATGACCTAATTCAACTTCACACTGAGCTTGGGCAGAAAGATGCAGACTTGAAAGTGCTATAGATAACGCCAATATCGACCGAGATAAAAACGCCATAAACACCTCAAAAAGACTAAAAATGGAAGGTGGCTAGGTTAACAAAAAACCAGTTTTATGCAAGAAAAATGGTAGGCGCGATTTTACATCGCGCATGGGTGCCTCAAGTGCGCGGGATAAACCCGCGCCTACATTTAAATAGGTGAACCCGGTGGAATTGGTAATGCTTTAAAGTTTTCAGGCCATTGCCCTGTTTTTAAAAATTGACTTACTTGATCAGCTAAATACTGTTTAAACGCACTATCGCCTACCCTGGCACTGCTTAGTAGTGAATCCTGCTGGTAGACTTTATTCAATTTTATTAAGTAATAACGCAGCTGAGCTTGCACTTCTGGCGCTACTTTATCACTGGCCACTAAGTCAGCGAACTGTTTGGCAGTAAGAAGTTGTACTCGCTGGTCAATTTTACCTGCCATGCCTTTTTTACTCTGAATTAAAAACACTTGCTGATACACTTTTGCAAGTAATTCATCCAGACTAAAAAATGCATCACTGCGCACTTGTTGTTGCGCCAAACGGTTTAAACGCTGGCTATTAAGCAATAAAGATAAGCTATGTTGCGCCGCCACTTCAGGAAGTGCCATGGCATCAAGCGTTAACCCCGTGCGACCTACAATGCTTTCTCGATTTTTAGACTCACCATACGCCTTTGGTGGGATCAGCGCTAAAATAGACTCAGGCAACACTAAATTATCTGCATGTAATGTTTCAAAGATAGCTGTTAGAGCAAGCTGCTGAGTTCGTTTTTCAACAACTTGCGCACCTTTTATCGCGGTATCACCCCGTACTTCATAGTCATAATCAACACCTGCAATTAATTTAACCGCAGACTCAACTTGATAACGATGAAATAAATAAAGTGGCACTAACATTTCTTCTAACTGTGAAATCGACACGCCCGTTTTAATATTTTTAATACCAAAATTAGCCAAAGCGAGTTTTCGCACAGCCAGTACACGCGTTAACTCATCACTTGGCGATGCCCCATTATCCCAAAGGTGTGCTGTTGGGTGAGCACCGCCTTTTGCACGCGCATCGGTATCAGAAATAAACTCAAGCCCCTTGGCTTTATTATCAGCCAAAATAGCAGCAAGTTCAGCGTCTTCATCAAGATTAGTGAAATCACTGTAACCATATTTTATAACTTGCGTGTCCCACTGCCCCATACCATGTGCATAACCACGACTAACATCAAGTTCACCTTTATCTGTAAAGCTTAATAATGGGTGTGGGTAATCCATCACTGATGCGCGATCGGCCACTGATGCTGAAAAGTTATGGGCTATACCAAGGGTATGACCAATTTCATGAGCGCTAAGCTGGCGAATACGATCTAAAGCCATTGCTTGTAGGGTTTTAGCAACTTCGTTACCCTCTAAGTAAGGCGCAGCTAAGGCTTCTGCTATTAATATATCTTGGCGAACGCGTAACGAGCCAAGCGTTACATGGCCTTTTAAAATTTCCCCGGTGCGAGGATCAATTACGGAGCTTCCATAAGACCATCCGCGTGTAGCACGATGTACCCATTGAATAACGTTGTAGCGAATATCCATCGGATCCGCATCATCTGGTAACACTTTTACAATAAAAGCATTTTTATAACCCGCTTGAGCAAACGCATCATCCCACCACTTAGCACCGTCTAATAAAGCGGTTTTTACTGGCTCAGGAACACCTGGATCTAAATAATAAGTAATCGGCTCAACAGGATCGCTTATCGGTAATGAGGGATCTTTTTTACTAAGACGATGACGCGGTATATACCGTACCAGCATTGACTCGCTCAAAGGCGCTGCATAGTCTTTGTGTTCAATACTCCAATACCCAGATTGAGGGTGAAATTTACGCGGTGTGTAATTATCATCAGGTAATTGAATTAATGAATGATGCATATGCACAGTTAATGCATAAGGGTCGGCACTTACTTGACGTATAAATTCCCCCGGTTGAGAGCCTTTAAAAGTGAGTACAGCCTCAAGCTCAGTGTTTTTAACAAACGCTTTTGAACGTTCAACAAGCACAGCACTGCGATTTTCGTCTAAACTAAAGTTACCTTGTTTACGCGCAGCGAGTGTTCGGCTTACACCATGTACATCACTCAATAAATAAGGAGTGTAATCAATCAATACGGCTTGTGGGTTTTGTGCAACAACTTTAAAACCCGCTAAAATACTTGATGCAAACGCTTCTTTTATACTTTTTTGTTCAGCTTTATTTGTGGTATTTGCACGATAATAAGTATTGATTGCTCTGAGCATCACTTTGTCGCCAAAGCGCTCAAACTGCACTAAATGTGTATTGCCAAGTTGGCCTCGGTCCAGGCCAATATCGTTAGAGCCAACACCGTAAGGTAAACTTTGCTGTAGTAAAAATTGCTGTTTCAGTTTATCTACTTTTAAGTAAATTTTACCGTTTTCATTATCGTAGTAAAAAGAGAAATAGCCCGGAAAATGATTCATTTGTTCAGTAAAATCATTTATAGACTTAATTGCTGCGTGCGCTTGGGTTATCATAGTTAGCAACACAGTAAAGAGTATGTAACGTATCAATGGTATTTTTTGCATAATCTTATCTTTGTTATTCGCGTTTTAAGATTGTATGGGTACTTCCAGTATAGGATGTTACATCTAAAATACAGTTATTTAAGACGAAATTCAGCGCTTGCTGTCATAGTCGCTCTCACATAAAAAGATTATTACAGCCCATAACGTTATCAGGAAAATAGAATGCGTAGACTTCCACCGGTTTTACTTGAAGACGGTTGCCCAAGAGAATTAATTTCTTTGATCCGAACCATTTTAGCTGCATGTAAAGAAATTTCTTTTCGTGTTGGCCAAGGTGCACTTTCAGGCGTACTCGGTTCAACACTTGATGAAAACATTCAAGGCGAAACACAAAAAAAACTTGATGTAGTAACCAACCAGCTCCTCAAAGACATATTACTGGAATCAGGCTACGTAAAAGCGATTGCCTCTGAAGAAGAAGATTACACCGTTGCGGGTAACCCTGACGCTGAATATATCGTCGCATTCGACCCGCTTGACGGCTCATCAAATACCGATATCAACTCATTAGTCGGTACTATCTTCTCTATCATGAAAGCACCTGAAGGTTCAGATGCAGCAGATCAGAGCATCTTTATGCAGCCGGGTAAAAATCAAGTTGCGGCGGGTTATGTTTTATATGGCCCATGCACTACTCTTGCGCTAACAACCGGTAAAGGTACACGTTTTTTCACCCTTGATAAAACGCACGGCACATTTTTACTTACTCAAGATTTTGCACAAGTACCTGAAGACACCAACGAATACGCTATTAACGCATCAAACCAACGCCATTGGCAACCAGCTATGCAAAGTTACATTGATGACTTAATGGCTGGCGAAACAGGCCCACGCGCTCGTAACTTCAACATGCGTTGGATTGCAGCCATGGTAGGTGATGTGCATCGTGTTTTATGTCGTGGTGGATTATTTACTTATCCTACCGACACTAAGGATCCAAACAAACCAAATAAACTACGCTTACTTTATGAAGCAAACCCAATGGCCATGCTTATCGAACAAGCTGGCGGCATTGCATCAACAGGCACTGAGCGCATCATGGATATTCAACCAGACGCCATTCACCAGCGTGTAGCCGTTATTTTAGGTTCTAAAAACGAAGTAGAAACCTGCTTGGGATATCATAAGTAATAGCTGTAAGCTCAAAAATATAAACCATGCTTGTTAAGTCAAGCACGGTTTATATTTTATCTCTAAACTGACGGCTGACGGCTGACGGCTGACGGCTAAATTCTCAACAACTCAACCAGTCTCTCAATTTTACTATTATCGATCTCACCCATTTGTTCGCTGTTACTTAAGGCATAAATTGCGCCTTCGACAGCGCTGTGGTCTATGTCGGTTCTTGATTCAATAACATTGGCCCACAGCTCAAGATCGTCTAAATCTATCTCGCCGGCAAGGCATCGAGTGAGCACATCGAGTACGGCTTCGAGCGTTAATATGTAGGCTGGGCTTTGATCATCTGCTAGTGATGAAACAATAATGCCGATGGCTTCGTCTTTGTGTTTACCAAAGGTGGTAAATTCTGCTAAGGCTTGTGCTCTGTTCATATGTGTTTATCTGTTATTCTATAGATGATAATTATTAAAGCTTAAATGAATATTGAATGACTACTTTAGCCTGTTCGCAATGCCAAGCTACTCTCACCTGCAATGTTGATAATATCAATGCCTGTTGGTGCAATGAGCTGCCTGCTATTTTACCGCTTGATAGCACAACCACCAGCTGTTTATGCCAAGTGTGTACTTTGGAAAAAATTAATACATTTTTAAACACGCTGTATCAGCGCCCCCTTAAAGAACAAGTCGCTTTTGCTAAGCCCTTTCAAAATAATGCTAATTTAATTGAACGCCTCGATTATGAGATGCAAAACGGCTATATGGTATTCAGTCGTTGGTTTTTTTTAAAGCGCGGCAACTGCTGCAAAAACAACTGTAAAAATTGCCCGTACCGAAAACAGTAAATAGTTATTCAAATAATTTAAATAATATTGCAAATAACGCATGACTAACAGAATAAAAATACATTACAATTGGATATAAATTCACTAAGAATTTACTTAATTGCGCCTTACAAAGTGGTTTAGGCTACTTTTTAAGCATAAATATACTGTAACTTATTCGGAAAATGAACATGACTGCCTTTAGACCTGCGTTACTTGCCTCTGCCGTTTCTGCCATTTTATTTAATAGCCAACCACTATCAGCCGCTGAATCAGCAATTCAAGCAGATAAAGCAATCGAAACTATTCAAGTAACTGCAACGCGTCGTGCGGGTTCAGTGCAAGAAGCCCCCCTTAATATTACCGCTCTTGATGGCGATGTGATCAAAGATCAAAACATTGGTGATCTTGAAGATATAGCGCGTTGGGTGCCCGGTTTAACTATTTCTGATCAAGGCGGGCGTGAAGGCTCACCGATTATTGTCCGCGGCTTAAATACCAATACCTCTGATCGTATTTCTGACGGCGGTACTGTTGCTACTTATGTGGGCGAAATTCCACTTAATATTGATTTACGTTTAACTGATGTTGATCAGTGTTGAAGTACTTATTGGCCCGCAAGGCACTTTGTATGGTGCTGGTACATTAGGTGGCGCTATTCGTTACTTATTAAAGCAGCCTGAGCTTGATATTACAGAAGGCCAAGTAACCGGTGATATATTTGCATTAAATGAAAGTGACGGTACGGGCGGTGAGTTTGGCTTGGTATTCAATACGCCTTTAATTGAGGATGTGTTGGCTATTCGCGCCAGTGTAAATCATTACACTAACCCAGGTTATATCGATTATAACTACGTGGTGCAAAACCCCGGTGTATCAAACCCAAATCCAGATTTTACCAATCAGCAAGATGTAAACGCCAACTTACGCCGTGTTAGTGACGTAAATGATGAGCAAATCACTACTGGTCGTGTATCACTGCGTTGGCAAGCTAATGAAGCGGTTGAGGCTACGCTTAACTACTTTTATCAAAAGCAAGAAAACGGTGGCAATTCAACATCGCAATATAATTCACTAAGCGATACCAACCCATTACACGGTATGATTGGTCAATATGAAAATGCCGCGCGTATTCTTGAGCCGGGTGAAGAAGAAAACGATTTATTAAGTTTAGAGATCAAAGCTGATTTAGGCTTTGCTGAACTTGTGTCGGCATCAGGCTGGTCAAGCTATGAGCAATCTGGGCAACGTGACCAAACTGATTTGCTTTACGATATTTGGAGTGGTTATGCTGATTTCCCTGCGTTTGTAGCGCAAACTTTGGATACGTCAAAACGTGATAGTTTCACTCAAGAAATTCGTTTAGTGTCTAACTCTGATAGCGCTTTTAACTGGATTGTCGGTGGTTATTACAACAAACTTGAAACTCACTCAGACGATCGCGAATACACACCCGGTTTAACTGAGTTTTGGGGCGATGATATTCCTAATCTGCAACAAGACCTCGAGTATATTTTAGTCAGTGACTCTGAGATCACTGAACAAGCTTTATTTGGTGAGGTAGGGTATGCCTTTACCGAGCAATTTAACGTGACACTTGGCGCGCGTTTTTACGAGTATGATGTATCAACAACATCTGGCTCAGCAACACCGTTGTACTCAGGTGATTTTTCATCATTAGATCAACTTACAATGGTGAATACGAGCGCCAGTGATAACGGTAACTTATTTAAATTTAATGCTAATTACACATTTAATTCTGGTGTACTTGCCTATTTTACCGTAAGTGAAGGCTTTAGAATTGGCGGTGGCAACGGTCTAGCACCTTGCCCAGATATATTACCTGAACAGCAAATAGTCTGTGCTCTTCCAAATGAAATTGGTTATGAACCCGATACCACAGTAAACTATGAGCTAGGTTTTAAATCAAGCTGGTTTAAAAATCGCTTACACTTTAATGCGGCGCTATTTAACGTTGACTGGAAAGACGCACAAGTAGGTACTGCAACCGTAAATGGTCAAGAGCTAATCACCTCAAATGCAGCTACAGCTAACTCAAAGGGCGTGGAAATTTCATCTCGCGCAATGATTGCTGATAACTGGACTGCCTACGCCACTTATGCTTATGCAAAGGCACAGTTAACTGAAGATGCTCCTGAGTTATTAGGTGTACTGGACGATGAATACGCACAGTATCAAACATATTACGATGGCTCTGATGGCGACCGTTTACCAGGCGCGCCTGAGCACCAGTTTTCATTTGGCCTACGTTACGAGCAAGATGTACTCGATGATAAATTGCTAAGCATTAACTACGGTATGACCGCGCAAAGTAATGTGATCACTAAAGTCGGCTTAAAAGCTGATGGCGAAACACTTTCAGGTTATGCACTGAGTAACTTATCAGCCAAGTTAACCGGTGATATGTGGTCAGCCACTCTCTATGTTGATAACTTATTCGATAAGTACGCGTTTACCTCGGTACGCCGTGATAAATCATGGGCTGGCATGGCTAAGTATGAAGAGCTAAATAAAGAACTGCCTGAATTACAACGTGTGTATGGCCATTTCACTACCACACCTCGTACTATTGGTATGAAGTTTACGTATAACTTTGAACTGTAATAACAACTCTTTGTAAACTAAAAAAGCCTTGGTGTTTTACGCCAAGGCTTTTATGCTTATTACTATGCAATTAACATCCGTTCAAAAAAACCTACAACAACAAATTGAGCACGCTATTAACCATGGCAAGCTTAACGACGCGCATTTATTACTGGTCAGTAATATTAACAACACACCGAATGATCACTTTAGCTATTTTTTACTCGCGCAAATAAACATTGCTGCAAACGATAATAGCAAGGCACATAAACTACTCAATAAAGCGATTAGCATTGATCCAATGCCATTATACTTTGCTCACTTGGCAAAATTAGCGGTACTCAGTGGCAAGCTGTTAGATGCGCAACAAGCGATTAATAAAGCAGTAAAGCACACACAGTTTAATGCTATTGAGTGCGATTTAATTGCCAATGTACTAACTCGTTTAGGGCACTATCAACTCGCGTTAGAATGGCAACTGCAGGCTCATCAACATGCTCCTACAAATCCACAGATGAGCTATAACTTAGCTGTAGCGTATAAAATAATGGGGCAATTTAATGATGCAGTACAGCTACTGCATTCACTTATAAAACAACACCCGCAGCATTTTCAGGCTCACTATTCACTGGCCGAACTTAACGATAACCAACAGGCTAAGCAGCATTTACAACTGCTTTTAGGTTTAACCGAGTACGCTAAAACCCCGATACAGCAGCAATTTTTGCACCACGCAATTGCACTTAATTATGAACATTGCACTGATTATAAGCAGGCCTTTACTCACTTTAATACAAGTAAAAAACTTATCTATCAAAATGTTAAATATAACGCACAAGCCCATCGTGAATTTTGTAGGCAGCTTATCGCTTTAAGTGACGATCATAGGCCGCAAATAAATCACAACAATTTTGCACCATTGTTTATTGTGGGTATGCCGCGCTCCGGCACTACTTTGATGGAGAAAATAATAAACCAGTCAGCACACGTACAAGGGGTGGGTGAACTCAATGACATTGCCCAGCATTGCCAAGGCAATAATACTCAGCTGTTAAATAGTAGCGTAATCAATGCCGTGTATAAAAATAGCGAACTAACAACACAATTGGCTCAATATCAACAGCGTATTACGCAACTAGTGGATCCACAGCTACGTAGCTGCGATAAACAGCCATTCAATTTTTATTATATTGATTTAATTTTAGCAGCCTTTCCTAGTGCTAAAATTATTTGTATGCAACGCGGGGAAAAAGACAGCTGTATTGCTAATTTTCGCCAACTTTATAATCCAGCAAGTCCCTTTCATCACTACAGCTATAACTTAAATAATATAAAGAACTTTTATGAAGACTGCGGTGATTTGATTGAGCACTTTACAAATAAATACCCTGATAATGTAATCACTATAAAGTACGAAGAACTCGTAACTAATCCGATTGCAAGCACACAGCGGGTTTATGCATTTTGTGATTTAACGTGGCAAGAACAATGTTTAGATTTTTACAAACAACAGAGCCCGTCAGCAACGGCAAGTAAAGTACAAGTACACCAGCCTCTCAATAACAAAGCCATTAATTACTGGCAACACTACGGGTTTGCACTTTAACGTGCTGGGCTAGAGCCGGTTTCGATAGGCAACTCATCACGGCCGCCCCACTCACTCCATGAACCGTCGTATACATGTAAGTTTTCGTAGCCACATTCATCAGCAAACAATGCCAATATGCACGCTGTTACGCCCGACCCACAACTAAACTGTAAGATACTTTGACCATCTATTACCGTCTCAAACGCCGCTTTTATTTGTGTCAGTGGCTTAGCTTCCCCGTCATTGAGTAATGCTGCAAACGGTAATGAACAACTATTAGGAATATGCCCACTGCGCATACCTTCGCGAGGCTCTGCCATTTCGCCAGTGAAACGCTTATAGCTTCGTGCATCAAGCAAAAGTACATCATCGTCATCAATACCATTAAACACGGCTGCTGTATCGATAAAGTACCCTACACGCGCTCTTGCTTTAAAATTACCCTTGTGGTGATTTTGGCTGTATTCAACTTGAGTGAGGTAACCGAGTGATTGCCACTTAGCTAAACCGCCACTGAGAACCTTAACGTTGTCAAAGCCCATTGCTTTAAACATCCACCAGCCACGCGCGGCACTAAATAGCCCGCCATCTTCATAAATAACAACAAGTGAATCATTATCAACACCCAGCAATTGCATTTGCTCGGTAAACTGCTCAGGGCTACACATAGTATGCGATAAGCCGCTGGATAAATCCGCTAACTGCTTTTTAAAATCAAAGCGCAAAGCATTGGGTAGCTTAGCGTGAGGCTGATATTGCCCAGGTAAACCAGGACGCATCATTCCTGCATCAAAAATAACGAGTTTAGGGTCGGTTAGATGTTCATTTAACCACGTGGCGGTTACTAAATTTTTCATACTTTATATGTTGCTGCCTACAATATTTACTGACAATATCAGCGGGTAATAATGCTAAAAATACAAACAAACCAAAAATAGGTTTATTTTTTTTGCTTTTTATTTTGTTCATATAACTTTGCTTCTTTCAAAAAAGCATAATGAGCGGTCATCATTGATTTTATAAACCCTCGATTACCAAACAGAAAAAATCGACAGAATATATACTCTTTAATAAATGTAATAGGAAAAACAAGCAATAATTTCAAAATAGAATAGCGCTTACCTTGTATAATTTTTTCTTTTGCTCTTAAGCTTGAGTAAGTATTATTTTTGGCTGTTAAGGTGTCGATATCGTTATAACCATAATGTAAAAAATACTCTTTAGCATAAAGCTCTTTACCTTCTACAGTGGCACTTTCATGAACCAATTTTTTGGCATTAAAACATGCATCACTTTTTTTGTAGAACCTGACATTATTTGGCTTTTTAACCCAACCAGTTGGAAACTTATTAATAAAGCGATCAATACGTTTTAAACGCACTGCGGTATATTTATCTTCCTCCATAGCATTACATAAGACCTGTAATGCAGAAGGCGTTAGTTCTTCATCACCATCTAAATTCAAAACCCAATCAAAGCTACAATGTTCCATCGCTATTTGCTTTTGCTTCGCATAACCCTCCCATGGATGGTAAATTACCTTTGCACCTAGCTCTGTAGCTATCTCAACCGTGCCATCAGTACTGCCTGAATCAATAACAATAACTTCAGCACATTCGCTGACACTTTTAAGTGTATTTTCAATATGTTCAGCTTCATTCAATGTGACGATGAAAACACTGATTGGCGCTTTATTTTCTCTATTCTTTTTACTTTCCGACATATTTTTCACTTTAAAACTCTTTTGATAACCTAAACTAACAGCAATCGATAAAGCACTGTTTAAATTTCAATAATCTCAGCTCGTAATGGAGCCATTTTTGCTAACACTTTATTTTGCACTGTATGATTGATATTCAGTTCATTCATCGCATTAATAAGTAACTCAACAACATGATTGAAGTCAGTCTCATTAATATTCATACCAGTATGAATCGCGACCATGTCATCGCCGATGTACTCACAAGGCCCGTCAGCTAAAGCGCACAAGTGGTTAATAAACCCATCACGAAAATGCGTGATGTTTGCATCTTCAAAATAGTGAATTATTTTCTCATCGCGCGCAATCTGATTAATAAAGCTATCAATTAACCTTTCAATTCCTGCTTTACCATCTAGCTGCTGATACAACGTTGGACCACCAGTGGATTTACAGCCCCCCAGCATCAGCAATAACGCGACTATTATTAGTGTGCTTTTCATTACCAATACCCTGTTACTGATAAATACCAACCCGTTTGATCATCTGCGCCAGCTATACTGCCCAAGTCGAGCCAAGCAGCCGTAACGCTGACATACTTATTAGGCATCCAAGCGACAAATACATCACGCCAATCTTCTTCACCCAAACCTAAATTGTTTGATTTTTGGCGATATTCAATACCTACTGCAATATCACGGCTTAGAAAGATAGCCGTACTGCCTTCAAATAATAATTTTTGACGACTATTAGCGCCACCATAGCCAAGCAACCCTAACTGATTCGCTTCACTGTAGCGCGTAGTCATATTCCAAAACCAGTTGTAGCCCGCCAAAGCGCCTAAATGAAGCTTACTTGCTGCAAGGTAAATGTCTGTACCGCTTGTTTTTTCTGCGCCGACAAGTGTTGCTACGGCGCCATCGCGTAGTGATTTATGTTGTACGCCTAAACTTAATTGTGGCCATTGGCTATACACTATATCGCCGTATAAACGGATTTTAGCACCGGTGATTGACTGCTCTATTTTTGTGTTTAATGCTGGCACATCAAAGTGTTGCTCTGCATAACTGAATTCAACACGATTAAACAAATTGATCTGCGCACCACAAACATCAAGGGTATAATCACTTACGTCTGCGCGACTGCAAAACCCATTGATTGCAAACTCATCGTCTGTTGCATAACCTGCTAATTGCGCCCAAGGGACTAAACCTCCACCCGCGCTACCTTCAACTTGCGATACGCCAGGCGTTGCTAATAATTTCCCTTGCCCTGCAAAGTTACTAAATGGTAATAAACAAGCAATAAATCCCAAAAAAAACTTAAGCATGCTCATTGTTATACTCTTTTAACCATTGTTCAAAAACATCCGCTTTTAAAGGTCGGCTCAAATAATACCCTTGCACATGATCGCATTTCATACTTTTTAACAACTCAAGTGACCCTGCGGTTTCCACCCCTTCTGCAACAACTGAAAACCCTAACTGGTGGCCAAGCGTGATCGTGGATTCTACAATAAATTGATCTTTTTCTGATTCATCAAGTTTTAAAATAAAGCACTTATCCAGTTTGAGCTCGTCGATAGGTAACATTTTCAAGCGCCCCAGCGATGTCTGTCCTACACCATAATCATCGAGTGAAATTTTCACCCCTATTGCTTTAAGATTTTCAAGCGCTTGAATGCCTTTCTCTTCATTTTCGATCATATCGCGCTCAGTCAGCTCTATTGTGATCAAGGCAGGCGCGACCGAATAATTTTTTAATGTGCTCACTAAATTAGAATGAAATCCAGGGTATGCAATATCTTGCGCTGAAACGTTAATTGCAGCTTGCATATAAATGCCATTTTTCTGCCATTGTTCAACCTGCTTAATCACCGTTTTTATAACCCACTCGGTCAGCTCGACTATCAAACCTGACTGCTCAGCTAAATCAATAAATAGCTCCGGCGAAATCCAACGGCCATCTTTTTGCTGCCAACGGATCAAAGATTCAACTTTATCAATTTTTTGTGAAGCAATATTTAATTTAGGCTGGTAAGTCATAAATAATTGGCCGTCGTCATCTGCGATAGCCTGCTTAAGCTCATCAATCATTACTAAGCGCTCTAGATGCTCCTCATCTTCACCCGCTTGATAATAATGAATACTCTCATGGGCATTTTCACCGTTATCAACAGCGATTAATACGCGACGAATTAAGTCATCCGCTTTTAGGCCTTGAGCAGGATATTGCACAACTCCGGTACTAAAACGCAGGTTAATTTTTAATTTCTGAATGGTGTAGCAAGCCTGTAACTGCGCCATTAAACCTACAATGTCATTTTTAAAGTTCTGGCTACCATCACTTGGAAATACAGTTAAAAACTCATCACCACCAATACGTGCATGCAAGCCACCAAACTCATCAGAAAACTCAGCTATACGACCTGCAACTGCTTTTAAGCAATCATCACCAATGCGGGGGCCTAACTTATCGTTGATATGACGCAAGCCGCGGATATCGATAGCCACCAGTGTATATTCTCGCTCTTTATTTAACTGCTCATTGAGTACTTCTAGCATTGCTGAACGATTATAAAAGCCTGTAAGGGTATCATGTTTAGCTGCAAAACTAATTTGCTGCTCACGCTCTTGAATATCGTTACCCATGTTTTTAAATGCATCAATGAGTGTTGAAATTTCACTACTTTGCTTTTTACTCATCGCATCAACGCTATAATTACCGCGCGCAAATTGACGCGCTAAACTGGCTAACTGCGATAACGGCATAGTCAAATTTTTTGCAAGTAGGCTACTGGTGAAAATACCTATTACTATCGTAATTGCGGCCAGAAACATTAATGTAAAAAATAGTCGCTCAAATTCACTGTAGCTTTGTGTTAGATCAGCACTGAGCATCACATTCACTGAATGCTGGTTAAGTGACGGTAGAGAAAGATCGCGATTGCGATATACAAGCTGCTCGCCAAAAATACGTGAGGTGGTTTTTTTATGGAAGTACTCTGTTGGTATAAATGTAACTGGTCGCTCTAATAAGGAGCTTCGTACTAAATCATCTCCTTTGGCAATAAAACTAACATCTAAACCGGTTAAGTTTTTAAGCTCCAGCACAACACTTTCATCAATTTTAAAACCCACCAAGCTATATGCTACGGTGCGCGGCGCCTTAACGGGTAGTAAAATTACTTGGTAAAGCTCATTATTTAATACAACAAAATTAGACTGCTCTGAGTTATTTAATAACTCACTCATTAACTGTACTAAATCATTGCTAAAATTCTGCTGCGGGGTATTTGATGAAATTAACTTACCCGATAAATCAAGTAGCAGCATTAAATCTGCATTAATACGCTGGCTGTGGTTATATAATACACTACTAATAGTATCAGCATCGCGAGTGGCTACCGCTTGTTTAAAGCCAAAATCAGAGGTCAATACTTTTGCTGCGGTGAGCAATAAGCTTTGTTTAGCGCTTAAGTATTGCTTATAAACATTTTCAGCGACATTAATATCCTGTGTGACCTTTTTTTCATTAAATTCGCTGGTTGACCACCAAAAACTAAATAGGCTAACCATTGTTGTTAGCAGCACCAAGCCAACACATAAAATAATGATGCGATTTTTTAAGCTATTAGTCATTGCGACCCTTAAACTTATTACCAAACGTGTTGCGCGGTGCAGGATCTGCTGTTTGCAAGCTAAGTTGTATATTATTCGGTGTGTTTATCGCTAATGAAATAATTTTTTTCTCTTCAAGCGTCGCTTTTTGTAAAGGATTCCATGCGCTTAATTGAACAGGTAATGTCACATTTTTAAGTTCGATACGACCTTGTTCGTCACTTTGGTAAACATGCTTATTTTTTGACACATAGATATACCCAACCATTGAATCATGGATATTACAGCCTAAAACAACAATACCTTCATTATCAAATGTAATTGGCTTTTCAGGTTGTCCTGAATAAAGCTTTAATTGAAAGGGCTTTGTTGGTGAAAATGAATAAACATGATGGCGAATATTATCGCTATTAGGAAAATTAACTTGTTGACCTTGTTGGGCAATTAATAAAACCGGTGAAAATTGCTTATCCACTTGATCCATTTCAAGAATAGATAAATTATCTTGTGTCGTAACGCTGTTTGCATTTACATGCTCAACCACTGTATTGCTCAGAGGAGCGCCATACTGATCAACAAAATTAAGTGTTAGGTTAGCTGCAAATACGTTATTCGCAAATAAAAGCCCGGCAACACCTAATATGTATTTAGTGATTACTAGTTGCCATGTCATTTGGCGATTCCTTGTTTTATCATCACTAATATATACCTTGAGTTCGTTTTAACCTAAGTTAATTAAAGACAGGCCCTAAATGCAAGAATAAAAGCCCAATCACTATAAATTATAGCTAAATTTTGGGCTTTTGATTCTGTTAACTTGAAAACTAATGACTAAGAATGGGAAACCAGTCCGTATTGCTCATCCAGTATCGCAATGACTTCAGCGCGAGGATCGGCAGGAATAGTTATATCGTGACCTACAATTTTACTCGCAATACCAACATACGTGTCAGATACAGCTAACATAACTGATTCTGGTAACACATAATCTTTCGCTAGTTGTTCGCGCTCCGGCATGCGGTCTTTATTAAGTAGCACATCGCTATCTGGAACATTGTTGATTAATAATTGACGGAAACCTTCTTTCGAGTTTTCTACAATTTTACCATCACGGTACGCTGCTTCATCCCAAATACGTGACGAATCTGGCGTGCCCACTTCATCAATATATATAAGCTTATTTGTGCCATTTAAATCTTCAACATAACCAAACTCAAATTTTGTATCGACAAAAATTTGGTCCAGTTTTGCTAATTCGTCACTGATTAAGCTAAAGCCTTCAACTAATAGCTTTTCATATTTGGCTACATCTTCTGGCGATTTAAAGTTAAACACACCAAGGTTGTTAATAATATTTTCACGTGTGATGTTCACGTCATCGACTTCAGGTATGTCGGTAACACCAGTAATAATACCTTTTGTTGAAGGTGTAATTAATACCTCATCAAGCTTTTGATTTGCAACAAGCCCTTCTGGTAACTCTAAACCACAAAAGTTACGCACACCTTTACTGTAATCGCGCCACATGCTGCCAGTAATATATTGACGAGCAATGGCTTCCACTTTTACAGTGCTCGCTTTGCGTACTATCCAAATATATGGGTGCGGAATATCAACAATATGATTTCCTGCCAGACCAGCCTTATCAAATAATTTAAACCAATGAGAGGCAACACTGTTCAAAGCAATGCCTTTACCAGGCACACCATTTAAACCATTTTCACCTTGCCAAATACAATCGAATGCAGAGATACGATCAGAAATAATCATAATAGCCAGCTCAGTACCTTTTGGCACTTGGTAGCCTTTTTCACTGATCAAACGCGCGCTATCTTCGTCTGTTAACCAATAAACTGAACGAACTTTACCACTGTGGACAGGACCTTTGGTACGCACTGGTAAATCATCGTTTACGTCTAAAACTTTATAGCTAGTCATGCTATCTCCGAGTATATGGCATGCTCTTAAAGAGCACGTGTATGGTATTGGGGTTATAAGGAGCTAATGATAATCGAGACCGCCTAAAATCACAATTAAAGCGCAATGCGATTTAACGCAGTTTAGTTTGAATTTCATTCTCTACGTTATAAGATAACATCAAAATTCAGCAGTAATTGAATAATAATGATTGATATAGAAGAATTAAGCTTTCAATGGCAACCACAGCAAAGCAAGCCCACCTTGGCCATCCCACGCCTTCAAATAGCCAAAGGCGAACATATTTTTTTACATGGCCCCAGTGGTTGCGGTAAATCAACGCTATTATCGTTGTTAGCGGGTATAAACCGACCAACAACTGGTAAGCTGAGTATTTTTGGTTGTGAGCTTAATAAGCTCAGTAATAGTAAACGTGATGCATTTAGGGCCGATCATATTGGCTATATTTTTCAAAATTTTAACTTGCTGCCTTATTTGTCACCTATTGATAATGTCACTCTTGGGTGCCAATTTTCAAAACAGCGCCATCAAAAGGCATTAACCTGTAGTCCTTCCCTCCCACTTGAAGCTGCAAGGCTTTTAAATGCATTAGGGCTAGATAACCAATTCCACCAGCAAAATGTTGCTAATTTAAGTATTGGTCAACAACAGCGTGTTGCCGCTGCCCGTGCATTTATTGGCGCTCCTGAACTCATTATTGCCGACGAGCCAACCTCAGCTTTAGATACCAATAATCGCCAATCATTTATTGCGCTGCTTTTTGCGCAAGCTCAAGCCGTTAACAGCACCTTAGTATTTGTTAGTCACGATGAAAGCTTACAGCCACTGTTTAATCGTAGTATTGATTTAGTCGCATTGCAGGAGCAAATTTAATGATTTTAATAAAGCTTGCTCTTCGTAGTTTATACAATCGCCGCGCCAGTGCATTTTTAACCTTATTCACTATCGCAATTAGTGTAATGCTGTTACTAAGCATTGAACGTGTACGGGTAGACGCAAAAACCAGTTTTAGTAATACCATTTCGGGGACTGACTTAATCGTTGGTGCCCGTACAGGTGATATACAACTGTTACTTTCGTCTGTATTTCGTATTGGTCACGCAAATAATAGCGTTAGCTGGTCAAGCTATGAATACATTAAACACCAACGCGGCGTGAAATGGACGATTCCAATGTCACTGGGTGATAGCCATAAAGGCCAAGCAGTGCTTGGTACATCTGCCGACTATTTTAAACATTATAAGTTTGCTAAAAAGCAACCACTGAGCTTTCGCGACGGCCACGCTTTTAATCATCTAAACGAAGTTGTTCTTGGCGCACAAGTTGCGCAAAAATTAGGGTACAAACTGGGCGACAGCATTATTATCTCCCACGGTATGGGTAATACCAGTTTTCATCACCATGATGATAACCCATTTACAGTGGTTGGAATTTTAAACGCCACTGGCACGCCGGTTGATAAAACATTACACATCCCATTAGCTGCCATTGAGTTAATTCATGGTGGCACTGGCGGCCACGCTGAGCATGAGCATGAGCATGAGCATGAGCATGAGCATGAGCAGCATAGTGATCTGATTGGTGAACCAAAACAAATTACCGCTTTTTTAATTGGCTTTGATTCCCCGCTATATACTTTGCAAGTAAGGCGTAACATAAACCAATTTAAAGCCGAGGCATTACTGGCAATTATGCCCGGCGTTACTTTACGTGAGTTATGGGAAATGCTCACAATTATAGAAAAAATCTTATTACTATTTTCGATGGTAGTGGTACTTGTGAGTTTACTTGGCATGCTAACAACCCTATTAGCGAGTCTCAATCAGCGTCGCCGTGAATTAGCAATTCTACGCTCTGTAGGTGCGCGTCCTTGGCATTTATTTACGCTGATCAGCATGGAATCGTTATTAACAACATTTTTAGGGTGCCTACTCGGGTGCGGCTTATTTTATATATTAATGTCTCTTGCTGCTGGTTACTTACAAGCGCATGCAGGTATTACAATCACTATAGCCATGCTTTCTAGCTATGAACTCATGTTGATAGGCGCTATTATGGCGGCCGGCTTTATCGTTGGTTTGATCCCAGCAACCCGCGCCTATTTTTACTCATTGTCAGATGGCATGAGCATTAAAATTTAAGAGGAACACCATGCAGTATTTTCGAAAGTTCACGCTACTGTGCTTAGTTATTTTTAGTTTTTGCTACAGTTTCAATGGTCACGCTAACGCACCAAAAGAGATTTTTTGGGAAGATTTGATCCCTAAAGGCCATGTACAAATAGACACTCAAGATCAAGCAAGTCATGAAGGAAGTGAACAAAACTGGATCCAACCAGATCTTGATGCCCCTGTTGTAAAAGAGCTTAATGGTCAATCGGTTAGCTTACCGGGCTTTGTTGTGCCACTAGAGGGCGACAGCGAAATGATCACCGAATTTTTATTAGTACCCTATTTTGGTGCCTGTATCCACGTGCCACCACCGCCACCAAATCAAATTGTCCATGTAACGATTAAAGGCGGCGTGCCAATCGAAAGCTTGTACGATGCAATTGTGGTTACGGGTATTATTAGCACAGAAGGATGGAGTGGTGATATTGCCCAAGTAGGCTATAAAATTAAAGCCGTAGGCGTTGCACCATTTGAGCTATAAACTGTAAATACACAATTAAAACCGATGCCTAAACATCGGTTTTTTTACACCTTATTTTTGGCAGTTGCTGCAATAAACGGTGCTACGTTGCCCTAATCGAATCTCAGTAAGCTCTTTTTCGCATTTCATGCATGGCTCACCTTTGCGGCCATAGACAAGTAATTGTTGTGCAAAATAACCCGGCTTACCATCACTTTGAGCAAAGTCTTTTAATGTCGTACCGCCTTGGGTAATTGCAGCTGCGAGAGTCTCTTTAATAATTGGGATCAATTGCTGATAACGTGCTAACGATACTTTACCCGCTTCACGTTTGGGGTGGATACCCGCTTTAAACAATGATTCGTTTGCATAAATATTACCAACCCCAACGACCACAGCATTATCCATAATGAACTGCTTAACGGGCACTTTTTTATTGCGAGAGTATTCATAGACTCGTTTTGCAGTGAACTCATCAGTTAACGGTTCAGGACCAAGTTTAGACAGTAGTTTATGAACCGTGTCTGGTGCTTGCCACAAACAACAACCAAATCGGCGCGGATCATTTAATCGCAGCGCCTTGTCATTACCAAAGATAAATTCAATATGATCATGCTTTTTCAGTGGCTCATTTTTATCTACAACCCGTAAGTTACCCGACATGCCTAAATGCAAAATCACGCTGCCGAGTTCACATATCAGCAGTAAGTACTTTGCCCTGCGCTCAACCGCGATCACAGGTAAGTTAGTAATCTGATAAACATCATCAGGTACAGGCCAGCGCATATTCGGATTGTGAATATTCACTTTAGTGACTGTTTGCTGCAAAATATGAGGAGTGATCCCCATCCGACTAACCTCAACCTCTGGTAATTCAGGCATACTATTTAGACTCACTAATTGGAAAATTAAAGCTCACGAACAACCCCCGCGCTGTCACGCTATCTAGTAACATTACACGTTGTGTACTTTTATCTAATAAATAATACCCCTGCGGCGCTTTGTATAATTGATACAACCAAGGTAACTGCTCACCAGCAAGCCATATCGTAGCAACACTGAGCGGAACATTACTCTTTAATGACGTAGAGCCAGGCGCAAGCGGTAACTCACTTCCTTGCCATTTATTAATCAATTGTACAATATTGCTCTGAGTTGATTGCCATTGACTCTCTGGCGCATTTTTAAATAAAGCCTGACTGCGCCACGCAGTCCCGATACGCTCTATTTTTTGATCAGGAAACTCCAGCGCTAAAATAAAGCTTTGCGCAGGCAAGAGTGTTTGTATCCCTGATTCAACAGGAACACTATTAAGCTTTTTATGAAGGCCATTAAAAAAAAAGATCATCAATAACATAGAAAATATAAGAACATTATTCCACGCTTTGCGGCTGAGCTGCATTAGGGCACTCTTCTATGTAAATTCAAGTCGTTAAAGTGTAACCAAAAAGATTAAAAAAGGGCAGTCGAATTTTCTCTGCTTACCATAAACAAGTAACTTCAAAATACTTGCTTCAGTTAACCCAAGTACTAAAAGCGCTTTAGCAAAATATTGATTGCAAATAATAGTCAATCCTTCTTAAAAACGAATGTGTTTGGTGCTAACTAGCGCTTGATATTAGCTCCCTGCAACATGCTAAATTGTGAACAATGAGGTTGTTTGGGTATATTATAAAAATTCACCAATGGGGATGTGTCAAAGCACAATTACTTTGTTAGAATATCGACAAATTTTAAGGAGCTCCGTCAATGTCAATGTATGTAGTGGGTCATAAAATCCCAGATTCTGATTCTATTTGTGGTGCAATTGCACTTGCTTATTTAAAAAACCAAATCGATGAGCCTGCAATTCCAACTCGTCTTGGTGATATTTCACCTGAAACACAATTTATCCTTGATAAATTTGGCTTTGAAGCACCAGAGCTAAAATTAAGCTATGCTGGTGAAGACGTTTACATCGTTGATCATACTGAAAAAACGCAAGCACCTGATGATATTGATCTAGCCCGCGTAGTTGGTGTTGTTGATCACCATAAACTAGGTGACCTAACTAGCTCAACCCCACTTGAATGTTGGATCCGCCCAGTTGGTTGTTCGAACACCATCATTAAAATGATGTATGACTTTTACAATGTTGACATTCCAAAAGACATTGCAGGCATCATGTTATGTGCCATTTTAAGTGACACGGTTATTTTTAAATCGCCAACCTGCACCACTGCTGATATTAAATGTGTTGAAGCACTTGCTGAAATCGCCGGTATTGAAGACTTTAAAGAACTAGGCATGGATATGTTCCGTGTTAAATCAGCGGTTGAAAACACTCCTGCACGTGATTTAGTAATGCGTGACTTTAAAGACTTTAATATGAACGGCCAACTAGTGGGTATTGGCCAACTAGAAGTTATTGACCTTGCTGTATTTGATGATATTAAAGCAGACCTAGAAGCTGATATTGCCAAGCTGAAAGAAGAAGGCGGACGCCACTCGGTATTTTTACTGCTTACTGACATCATGAAAGAAGGTTCACAAATGCTAATCGTATCTGATGATGCGGGCATAGTAGAACGTGCTTACGGTGAAACACCTAAAGACGGTAAAGTATGGTTAGACGGCGTACTGAGTCGTAAAAAACAAGTAGTGCCACCATTACAAGATGAGTTTGCTAAGCTGTAAGCTGTAAGCTGTAAGCTGTAAGCTGTAAGCTGTAAGCTGTAAGCTGTAAGCTGTAAGCTGTAAGCTGTAAGCTGTAAGCTGTAAATTCTAAAAACCGTTGTTATGTAAATAGCAACGGTTTTTTGTTGGCTGTAAGCCATTTATACAAATAAACCGAAGGAGTAAAAACTTCCATAATGCAGTTTTTTGATGCAGACAGAGAGGGTATTTTTTCGTTGGGTTTCGCGCTGCTCAACCACAACCTACGTAGCCAATTTTAACGCCGTTCAGCTTAAAACTTACAGCTTAGTGCTCCTAGCTGCTCTTAACTGACGGCTAGTCTAAAACAAAAAACCCAGCCTAAGCTGGGTTTTTAATATTCATAAAAAACTAAAATTACTTGATTTTAGCTTCTTTGAAAAGAACATGTTTACGGATTTTTGGATCAAACTTTTTGATTTCCATTTTTTCCGGCATGTTACGCTTGTTCTTGTCGGTAGTGTAGAAAAAACCAGTACCAGCTGTAGAAACTAAACGGATCTTATCACGCATGACTCAGGTCCTTAAACTTTTACGCCGCGACCACGGATTTCTGTTAGAACCGTGTCGATGCCTTTTTTATCGATAATACGCATACCTTTAGTAGTAGTGCGTAATGTTACAAAACGTTTTTCACTTTCAACCCAAAAACGGTGTGTTTGTAGGTTAGGTAGGAAACGACGTCTAGTCGCGTTTCTCGCGTGTGAACGGTGATTACCAACCGCTGGACGCTTACCTGTAACTTGACATACTTTAGACATGTCTATATATCTCCAATAACTTCGCTCGAGCTTAATTTTCCCTTAGGCCATGTATTTTGTGCCCCAGGGATAAATCGAAGGGCGCTCTTTATACAGCTTATACAGGCAAAGATCAAGTAATTGATCTTATCCAACCAGCTCATGTGTAAATTTGATAGCGGCTAATTATAAAGATCGAATGCCCTTAGGGAAAGTAAAAACTGCATTTAAATTAAACTAATTTGCAAAACAGCACTAAACTGCTCATTTTTAACACGCTAGTAATCCGAAACCGCTTAAATCAACCCTCTTTGTGCAAAAGAAACACAATTATCACCACCAACAATGATGTGGTCTAAGATATTTATATCGACTAATTGCAGTGCTTGCTGCAATTTATTCGTAATAAGCTTATCAGCTTGGCTTGGTTCAGCGATACCTGATGGGTGATTGTGTGCCAAAATAAGTGCTGCAGCATTATTTTTTAAGGCTGCTTTTAACACTTCCCGTGGATAAACAGATGCTGAATTAATTGTCCCATAAAAAAGCGTTTCTTCTTTTATTAAGCGATTTTGACTATCCAAGTACAACACCATAAATACTTCTTGCTGCAATCCTCGCAGCTCGAGTGTTAAATAGTCATACACAGATTGTGGCGAGTTAAATACTGCTTTTCGCTGGCATTGCTCCATCATGTAACGACGACTTAATTCTAATACAGCTTGTAACTGCACAAACTTAGCTGTGCCTAATCCTTTTTGTGCACAAAAATCATCAATCGATGCGTTAAATAAATTATGTAATGTTTGGTTTTGCGTCATAAGGTGCTGTGCTAACTCAACGACATTCATGCCCGGTAACCCTGTTCGCAAAAATATCGCAAGTAACTCGGCATCACTGAGCGACTTTGCCCCCTTAGCTAATAGCTTTTCTCGTGGTCGCTGATTACTCGGTAAAGAAGTGAGCTGCATTATTTCGTCCCTAAAATCTAATGTAGTCATTTAACTGTAATGCAAAAATAAAGTTTCGCCTCTAAAACGCTTAATAAAATTCAAAATTAAAAACTTCGTCCATTCGCCAAAGATTTGCTATCGTTAGCGCATATTGAAAAGAGCTTTATCAGCTTATGGCAACGTTTATGGCAGATTTAATGGCAAAGTTAGCAAATAAAAAAATTGTATTGGGGATCAGTGGTGGAATTGCCGCTTATAAGTGCGCAGAATTAGTAAGGCGCTTAAAAGATCACGGTTGTGAAATAAAAGTGGTGATGACTGAATCAGCCAAACACTTTATCACGCCACTTACCATGCAAGCCGTTAGTGGTGAGATTGTTTCTGATTCATTATTAGACCCATCTGCAGAAGCTGCAATGGGCCATATTGAGTTTGCTAAATGGGCTGATTTGATCTTAGTCGCACCAGCCACCAGCAATATAATTGCAAAAATGGCCGCTGGCATTGCGGATGACTTACTCACAACCTTGTTACTGGCAACACCTGCCAAGGTTGCGGTTGCCCCAGCGATGAATCAACAAATGTACGCCCACCCCGCTACTCAAGCTAATCTAGCTACATTAGCGCAGCGTAACGTGGCTATTTGGGGACCTGGTAAAGGTGAGCAAGCTTGTGGGGACGTAGGTGCTGGCCGTATGCTTGAACCACATGAACTTGTAACGCTATGCACACAACCTGCACACCCGCAGCTGTTAGCAGGTAAAACGATTACAATTACAGCTGGCCCAACTCGCGAACCACTTGACCCTGTACGCTTTATTTCAAACCACAGCTCAGGAAAGATGGGGTATGCACTTGCTCAAGCTGCACTATCGTTAGGCGCACACGTAAATTTAATTTCAGGGCCTGTCACAATAACGCCACCCGCCGGTGCTAACGTGATTCAAATACAAAGTGCACAGCAGCTATTGAATGAGTCTTTACTCTTAGCCCCTCTTTCTGATGTGTTTATAGGCTGCGCTGCTGTAGCTGACTATCGCGCTAGTGCTGTTGCAGATCAAAAAATGAAAAAGCAAGGTGACGAACTCATTCTCACCTTAGTTAAAAACCCTGATGTTATTGCTGCTATTGCAAACCTTACAGAAGGCCGTCCTTACACTGTTGGTTTTGCAGCCGAAACTCAAGATGTAGCGAATTATGCTAAAGGTAAACTCAGTAATAAAAACCTCGATATGATTTGTGCAAATGATGTGTCACAAGCAGGCCTTGGCTTTAATTCAGATCATAATGCACTGACTTTATTTTGGCTAACTGAGCAAAAAGAGTTAGCTATCGAGACAAAAAGTGCATTAGCACTGAGCGTAATGACCGAGGTTGCTAAACGGTTGTAAAAAGGCTGGAAAGAAGCTGCATAAAACATTAACATGGCCTTAATCGCTTGTTCAAAAAATAACTGGCGAGTAGTCATTAAAGCTAAGTAAATTACTATAAAGAAAGGAATGTTCATGCCTGCGACAAAAAGAAGTAATCGCAAAGAGCAAATACTACAAGCACTCGCACAAATGTTAGAAACAAGCCCAGGACAACGCATCACCACAGCCAAATTAGCTGCTGAAGTGGGCGTATCTGAAGCAGCGCTATATCGTCATTTCCCGAGTAAAGCACGGATGTTTGAAGGCTTAATTGAATTTATTGAAGACACTTTACTGTCGCGTATAAACCTTATTCTTGAAAACGAAAAAGAAACGCAAAGCCGCGTTTATAATATTTTATTATTACTATTGGCTTTTGCAGAAAAGAATCCAGGTATCACACGTATTTTAACGGGTGATGCACTTCAAGGTGAGCAGGAACGTTTGCGTGAACGCGTGCAGAGCTTATTTGAAAAACTTGAAACTCAGCTTAAACAGGTTCTACGTGAACGTAAATTGCGTGAAGGCAAAACGTTTCAAAGTGACGAGCTAACAATCGCAAACTTTTTGCTTGCCTATATTGAAGGTAAAATGAACCAATTTGTGCGTAGTGATTTTAAAGCTAAACCCAGTGCACAATTTGAAAAACAATGGCTTGAGCTGCAAAAGATCTGGCTTTAGCTCCTAGCTCCTAAAATGATCAACCTTGCGAATCTCTTCGCAAGGTTTTGTTAGGTTCAACCCTCTTTTTAAGCCACTTATCGTATCTACTCGAATTGTTTAACAAAACCGCTATGATGGGGATGATCAAACAAAAAGAGAATCAATAATGAAAGCCCAACTTTCCCTACTAAGCATTGCCCTAGTTGCAAGCCTAAATAGCGTACCTGCCCACGCAAAAGACGCGCTACAATTTAAAGATGTATTCAATTTTAAAGCAGCTAAAACAACACAGTTATCAGAAGACGGTAAAGTGCTCAGCTTTAGTGCAACACCCTATCGCGGCAATGCAACAGGCCAAGTTTATACGTTAAACAACAATAAACTACTCGCCGAAGTTGAGCGCGGCACTAAACCTCAGATAAATAAAGTCGCCAACTGGGTGGCATTCACTCAAGTTCCGACTTTGCTAGCAAAAGAAACCACCAAAAAGAAAAGTACATTAAAAAATAATCTGGTATTGGTAAGTACTGCCACTGGTGAACAACAAACTTTTGATAACGTAAAAGACTATCAGCTCTCTGATGATGGAAAGTGGTTAGCATACCGTTTAGACCAAAAAGCAGATAAAGACGATGATAGTAAAGATATTGATGATGCTAAAAATACCGATAAAACCAGTGAAATCAAACCAGATAAGAAAGATAAAGTATTTGATCTCATTGTTGTAAATTTAACAGATGCTACAACCCATACAATAAATAGTGTGTTTAGTTACGCTATTAATGCATCTGGCAGCGAGCTTATAGTCAGCCAAAGCTACCCAGATGGTAGCGATAATCAGGTGGCGTTAATTTCATTAAATAATACGTTTGAAACAAGTGTATTAATTGATGAACCAGGTGTTGTTGCAAATAAAATTGCCTGGCATCCAACTAAAAACATCGCCGCGTTCACACTGGGCAATTATGTGAATGACGATATGCGCCGTCGCGACCATCAATTAAAATTATGGCAAAACGAACAGCTTACAGATATAACCTCACCTAAAAAAAATTGGACTATCGGCAAAACAGCAAAACTGAGCTGGTCTGAAGACGGTGAGCGCTTATACTTTGAAAATCACCCTAAGTTAGCAGCTAAAGTTAAAGACAAAAAATACACGGATCAAGCCTCACTTTTTGATTACGACACGATACGTGCGCAAAAAGGTCTTAATGTGTGGCATAACAATGACGCCGAAATAAAACCTCGCGAAGAGCAACAGTGGAACGAAACCAATAAAAATAAGCATTACCAAGCGGTTTATCATCTTAATGGTAAGCGGGTCACTCAACTAAGCGACGTAGATATGCCCAATGTGGCACTAAATACTAACAGTCGTAATGCGCTACTTGGTTCATCTAATTTACCTTACCTCGAACGTATTATGTATGGCGGTTTTTTTGCAGATTACTATGCTGTAGATGTGAATACCGGCGAACAAAAAGCAATCATAAAAGATTACCCGTTTAGACCTAGCTTATCGCCAAGCGGCGAGTTTGCTGCCTACTTTAATAACAGTCAAGTGCAACTTAAAGACTTAGGTAACAATAAGGTAAGCACCTTAACAAAAGCAATAAAAGCTGTTTTTGCTGATGATAAACATGATTACCCATCAGCCCAACCAGGCTACGGATTTGCTGGCTGGTTAGAAGATAGCAGCCAAGTACTTGTGTACAGTAAATATGACGTATGGGCGTTTGATGTCAACACCCTCAAAGCAACCCAACTTACGCAAGGTAAAGAGAGTAATACGCAATATCGCATTATTAAGCTTGATAAAGAGCAAGTAGGCTTTGCTAAAAACGACACTCTTCTAGTGAATGCCACAGACCTTCAGAACAAGCAAACCGAGATTGCCAAACTTAACTTAACTGATAATTCAATTACTAAAGTTTTAACAGGCAATAAGCGCTTTGATGTAATTAAAAAAGCTAAAAATGCTGATAAATATTTGTTTACTGAGCAAACCTATCATCAGTTTCCTGATATTCATCAAACAAATTTTAGTTTCAAAAAACCACAGCGCGTCACTCACTTAAACCCACAAGTGGATAACTTTGCATGGGGCCAAAAACCAGAACTAATAAATTACAAAGGCTTTGATGGGGAAGACTTGCAAGGTGTGTTGATCAAACCTGCAGGCTACAAGAAAGGCGATAAAGTGCCTGTTGTTGTGTACTTTTATCGTTATATGAGTCAGCGTATGTTTGATTTTCCAAAAATGGAATTAAACCATCGCCCCAACTTTCCTATGTTTACCTCAAATGGTTATGCAGTATTTTTACCTGATATTCGCTTTGAAATAGGCCATCCTGGCAAATCATCAACACAAACGATGATCAACGCGACCCAAAAACTGATTGATTTAGGTATTGCCGACCCTGATAAAATTGGCCTGCAAGGTCATTCGTGGGCAGGCTACCAAAGTGCCTTTATGATCACCCAAACCGACATGTTCAAAGCGGTTGTATCGGGCGCACCTGTATCGAACATGACCAGCGCTTACAGTGGCATTCGATTAAAGTCAGGCCTTGCTCGTCAGTTTCAGTATGAAACAGGCCAAAGCCGTATCGGTAAAAATCTATTTGAAGCCCCTGAACTTTATATTGAAAATTCACCGGTATTTTTTGCAGATAAAGTAAATACACCTATTTTAATCATGTTTGGCGATAAAGATGATGCTGTACCATGGCATGAAGGTGTGCAGTATTACTTAGCGCTTCGTCGTGCAGGTAAAGATGCTACATTTTTACAATATGAAGGTGAACCACATCACTTAAAAAAATTCCCTAACCAAGTGGATTTCTCAATTCGTATGATGCAGTATTTTGATCATTACTTAAAAGGTAAACCAGCCGCTAAGTGGATGACCGAAGGCGAATCGTTTATTGAAGAGTAAGCTGAAGAATAAACTGAAGAATAAGTAGCGACTATTTACTCGTTCAAAACTAAAACGCCCAGCAAATGCTGGGCGTTTTGACGTGTGCTGTAAAGCTATCTAGCCCGCTGGCGGTTTCCACCCACTTTGGGTTTAGTATTGGCTTTTTTAAACTGACTAAACCCGGTATGACGGCTCAGTGCAGGACGCCCGCCTTTGCTTGCTTTAAGTGACTTTTCGTCACGCGTTTCTTCTGGCACTAAGCAGTTAGGCCCTTTACCTATCAACTTAGCTTTACCCATGTTACGCAAAGCTTCGCGGATCATTGGCCAACCAGCAGGATCGTGGTAGCGCAGTATCGCTTTATGTAAGCGACGTTGGCGCGCACCTTTTGGCACGGGTACTTGCTCAGTATTATTTTTAATATTACGTAGCGAGTTCATCTCAGTGTGATAAATAGTGGTTGCGTTTGCCATCGGTGATGGGTAAAAATTTTGCACTTGATCAAGTTTAAAATCATTTGATTTAAGCCACAGTGCCATATTGACCATGTCTTCATCTTTAGTTCCTGGGTGTGCGGAAATAAAGTACGGGATCAAATACTGCTTTTTACCCGCTTCTTTAGAGTACTTATCAAATAACTCTTTAAACTGATCATATGCGCCCATACCCGGCTTCATCATTTTAGATAATGGCCCGTCTTCAGTATGCTCTGGCGCTATTTTTAAGTAACCACCAACATGATGCGTTACTAACTCTTTTACATAACGTGGATCTTGTACAGCTAAATCGTAACGTACACCGGAGGCAATAAGGATTTTTTTCACCCCTTTTACTTCACGGGCTTTTTTATATAAATCGATTGTAGGCGTGTGGTCAGTATCCATATGCTTACAAATATCAGGGTACACGCACGATAAACGACGACAGGTACTCTCTGCTTTTTTACTCTTACAACGCAGTTTGTACATGTTTGCAGTAGGGCCACCTAAATCAGAAATAACCCCAGTAAAGCCAGGTACTTTGTCACGAATTTGTTCGATTTCTTCAATGATCGACTCTTGCGAGCGACTTTGAATGATCCGCCCTTCATGCTCTGTAATAGAGCAAAATGAACAACCACCAAAACAACCCCTCATGATATTGACCGATGTTTTGATCATGTCATAAGCAGGGATTTTTTCACTTCCATAGCGTGGATGAGGAATACGTTGATAAGGTAAACCAAACACGGCATCCATTTCATGAGTTTCTAATGGATACGCTGGCGGATTAACCCAAATAGAACGCTCACCGTGGCGCTGAAACAATGCCCGGGCACAACCAGGGTTAGTTTCTTGGTGTAAAATACGCGATGCATGGGCATATAACGGCTTGTTAACGCTTACTTGTTCGAATGCTGGTAACTTAACATAGGTTTTTTCCCACGGCTTAGGGCGCGCTGGTTGAATGGTAATTGGCTTAGCAGCTTCCGCTTTTAAATCGATGCCTGCTTGTTTAAATTCACTTTTACCACAGCCAACATCATCTGCGCCGTACGGATTAGGGATCGGATCAATCTTGCCTATTTTATCAATTGCCGTTGAATCACTACCACGCCAACCTGGAAGCGGCTCTTTACGTATAACTGCAGTACCACGAATATCTTGAATCGTATCCATTGTTTCGCCTGCCGCTATGCGGTGCGCAACTTCAACTAAAGGACGTTCAGCATTACCATAAATAAGAATGTCAGCTTTGGCATCAAACAAAATACTACGTCGTACTTTTTCTTGCCAATAATCATAATGAGCAATACGACGAAGGCTGGCTTCGATACCACCAATAACGATAGGAATGCCTTTATAGGCTTCGCGGCATTTTTGAGAATAGATCATAACTGCGCGATCTGGGCGCTTACCACCAATATTACCTGGCGTATAAGCATCATCATGGCGCATACGCTTTTCAGCTGTGTAACGGTTGATCATCGAATCCATGTTACCGGCTGTCACACCAAAAAATAGATTCGGTCTGCCAAGCTCCATAAAGGCATCTTTTGACTGCCAATCAGGCTGGGCAATAATACCCACTCGAAAGCCTTGTGCTTCAAGTACTCGACCAATCACTGCCATACCAAAACTAGGATGATCAACGTAAGCATCGCCACTAATTATGATTATATCGCAGCTATCCCAGCCAAGTGCATCCATCTCTTTGCGTGTAGTTGGTAAAAATGGTGCTGTGCCATAACACTCGGCCCAATATTTTGGGTATGAGAATAAGGCTCGTTTGGCTTTAAGTGCGCTCATGAATTAATGACCAATTGCTTTAAAAAAGGTCGCAAAGTATACCCGAATTAATTACCAAACGATATTAACGATTTACTTCACAGTCCCAACTAATACAACAATACTATTTGGGTCTGTTTATCTTTTGAGGTTGAATTTCAAGCGGTGTGTTTAGTTTTCAAGCAAGGCGGAGCCGATGTAATGTAGTTGCCCCCCATAAATAGGCGATATCGCAGCATAAATGCCAACACGCGCTGCCCGAAGAGTTCTGCCTAGGGCGATTAACTCTTTGTTACTTCCATGGATGTAAGTAAGGGGCGTAAGCAAGGCGCAGAAACTTTGCTCGATTTTGACTTATTCTCACATGGATGTGAGCCAGTAGAATAACGCAGGAGCAGTTATCGAGCCCACTCGATTCCAAACCTCACGCCGCGATTAAATCGCCCCTAGATTGAACAAATTTCAATCCACAAAGGTCAACAACCCCTAACTTTTGCTCTCAAAGTACTGAATAAGTTGCGCTTCAGGCATCGGCTTAGCATACATAAAACCTTGTACTTCATCACAACCAAGCTCCGTGAGTAAATCAGCCTGCCCCTGTGTTTCAACGCCTTCTGCAATTGTTTTCAACCCAAGCTGCGCACCAAGAGCGACTACTAATGCTGCAATGGCTCCTGAATCTTTCTCCGGGAGATCTTTTATAAATGTCCGATCGATTTTCAACCGATCTATTGGCAGCTTTTGTAAATAACTTAATGAGGAAAAACCAGTACCAAAGTCATCTATAGCAACTTGAATGCCAAACTCTTTCAATTCTTGCAATGTTTCTATCACGGCATTCATTTCATCCATGACGACACTTTCGGTCACTTCTAGCTCTATATTTTTAGGCTTCACATGATACTTTAATAATGTATTCTTTACCTGCTGGGCAAAACCTTTTACTTTAAACTGCGGGACAGAGACATTAACAGCAATACAGATTTCTACCCCTGTTGCTTCTAAGCGCTTTTGTTGCATACATGCTTGCTCTAATACCCATTGGCCTATGCCAACAATTAAACCGGCGTCTTCGGCGAAAGGTATGAAGATAGCAGGAGAGATATAATTCCCCTGACCTGAAGGCCAACGTAACAGGGCTTCACAACCAATAAGTGCTAAATCATTGAGTGTGAACTGTGGCTGATACCACACCTCTAATTTATTATGCTCAAAATCTTGGCGAAGTTGGCGAATAATACCTAAACGCCATGCCATTTGCTCTTCCATATCAGATGTATAGCACACCGCAGTGTTATACTTACCTTTTTTTGCTTGGTTAAGTGCTATATAAGCAAGCTTTAAGGTTTCAATACCGATTGCTTGAAAATCTTTTTGCTCGCAAATGCCAATTTTGAACGTGACAGGTAAAATATGTTCTGCGGCTGCAAAAGGTAAATTTAAATTATCATAGAGCTCAGTTTGGTCAAACCCCTGCTGCTCGATTAAAAAGCCAAATACATCAGCTCCAATCCGCGATAATAATTTAGCTGCTGGGTACTCTTGTTTCAAACGTTCAACAATCGCAACAAGTAAGTTGTTTCCAACTTCCTGCCCCAAACCATTATTTATATCAGAAAAATGCGCTACATCAATCAGCACAAACACATGATCATTGTTAGTTAAGCGGTGATATTTTTCTATTTGCTCAGTAAAGTAGGTACGATTAGATAGCCCTGTTAATACGTCTTTAAACGCCGCATCTCTGAGGTTATTAAACAGTCGCACGTTATCTAAACCGACACTGACGTTAGTAAGAAATATTTCAGCAAATTGCAGCTGGGCATTACTCGGCTGGCTAACATACTCAAGATAAATTGCAGCTTGGCGGCTTTTACTTTTCAGTAATAAGGTCGTATCGTGCTTTGTATGTTGGTGTTCTTCATATTCAAAACAGTTTTGCACTTGTAAAATAATGCGCCCATTATCAAGCTGCTCAATACCTTGACTAAAAAAAGCACTAAACTGAGTACTGCCCCCGAGCACGCTAATACGATTACTATCATCAAGCGTGCCACATACAACCCCTGTTGCCTCACAATCAAGAATGACACTAAGCTGTTTAATTACCGCCATGGTAAATGCTTTAATATCAGTAAAGCCTAAAATAGCTTTAGAAGCACATAAAATATTATTTAGGGCTTTGCTTTGGGCTTCTAGCTGACATACCTGTTCATAAGAGCGGATTGCAGTGATTAAAGATGTCACTAACTTGCTGCGAGTTAGCTCAGTTTTTGTTTTATAATCGTTAATATCATATTCACGAATCACCTGTTCTTCAGGTGCATATCCAGGCTGCCCTGTACGTAATATAATGCGCACGTTATGGTTTTTTAGTGTTTCACGCACCTCTTTAACCATTTTTAAACCCGCATCATCAGACTCCATAACAACGTCAAGAAGTAACACTGATACATTAGGCGCTTTGCTTAATACTTCTATACCTTCCACTGCTGAATATGCATGATGAAAGCGCAAACCCTTTCCCCAAAATTCAACCCCAGAAAGAGCCAGCTTCGTCACTGAATGTATTTCTGGGTCGTCATCTACAATTAAAATATCCCAAAACTCTGTAGGCACAACCTCATTTAGAGGTTCATCTTGATGATTAAAAAACAAAAAATCACTGTGCTCTGACGTCATTTTAAATCCTTCAGTTTCAAATACGGTGTACAGTTAAAGGGTTAAGATCGAACCAATGTTGACTCACAGCGTATCATTACTTAGCCTGTAGCTCATAATTATTGATTAATATTGGTAAATAGCATTTTACATATTATAGTCGAAGTTCAGCAGCTTGATACTCGTATAGCTTAAATATATTTAAGGAATAATTATTAAAGTCATAAAAAAAATTACCCAATTTATTTTTGTTATTTGTATGCTGTTATTGGTATTAGGGCTAGTACTGCCACAACAGTATCAAGTAAATAAAAGCATAATAATTCAAGCTGAACAGGTGATTATTGAACCATATATAAATGACTTTTCAAAGTGGCAACTATGGTCTCCTTGGGAAGCCGTGGACCCGAGCATTATTTTTGATGTTTCAAACCCTAGTTCAGGTGTGGGTGCCCATCAATTTTGGCAGAGTAACTGGGGGTTCGGTGAAATGACAATCACCAACATTACACCATCAACAATTCATTTAAATATTTTATTTAATGAAGAGCATATTGCCACGGGGACTATTAATTTTACACGCAAGGCCAATGATAATTTAATCTCTTGCACTTTACTTGGCGAAGTAACAACACCTATATTAGGTGGATACTTAGCGTTAATAAGTCAGTATATTCTTACTAATACCGTTGAACTTGGGCTCAACAATTTAAAAACTGTCGTGCAACTACAGACGATACAAGACATTGAGGTCAAGAATGACAATACAAGCAGCACAGGCGAAAATTAACTTAGCTCATATAATTGAGTCAAAGCTTGGTTGCCCAATACGTAAGGCAAGCACGGTTCGCGTTTCACAAAAAAGTGAGGATAGCTACGGACCGCAGGGACGTCCCCCTTTGGCTTATCACGTAAATAGTGAAGATCCAATACTCACTCGCGCCCAACATCGTCAACAACTATTACTGGTAAATCAACAGCAAAATATCGAAGCAATTATGGCTATGGCAATGAGCTTTTGCCCTGATGTAACCTGTAAAGGGCAGCCGGACAGCGACTGGGTTGAGCGCTTTATCGCACTCTGTGAAGATACATCGAACGAATCAATGCAAAAACTATGGGCCAAAATTTTAGCCGGTGAAACGGTATCTCCGGGCACTTTTTCAATTAAAAGCCTACAAACGCTAAAGCAAATGACACAACGAGAAGCCGATGCGTTACAAAAATGTACTGCGATCTGCGGTTTTAATGAAAAAGATAATAGCCATTTAATTCTACTTGGTTTTTATAAAAAGCCGTCGTTATTTGATTTACTTCGTAAAGGTAACAAAGTATCACTCAACCTTGGTAGAGCGGGTATTAGTTTTCCTGACATTCTGACTTTAATGGATATCGGCCTAGTTTATCGAAAAGAGATTGAATCCCCGGCACTCAAAGCAGGGCATGAAATGAACTTAGCGTTTTTAACACAACGAGTAATCCTTAAATCTAAAAGCAACGATCTCGTTCTTAGCTATTACAAGTTTACACAAACCGGAGATGAGTTAAGAAAATTAATAAATATGCCTATTAATAAGGGCTACAAAAATTTGTTAAATACTGCGCTTGATGAGGAGTTTGATGTAACGTGGCATTCGAAAAAATAATGCCACGTTACAATTTTAATCCCTAATGAGATTAAAAATGAATTTGAATACCTGCAAATGGACCTGATGCGTCGATATTAGTATATACGTTATCAATATCATCAAGCTCAATGACCATTGAGCGATAGCCCGCTTTAATATCCATATCAACCGCTAAGTTATCAAGTAGCGCCCATGCAATACCAGCTTGGTAATCTTGCACTTTACTGTCATCGATTGCTAATAAGCTACCCTCGAAGAAAACACTAAGCCCCGTTAACGGTAAGCCTACTTCAGCACGACCGTAAACCAATGGTACAAAACCTGAGAAATCTATTTTTTCAGTGACTTGTACATCATTTGCATTCGAACTATCAGTACCGCTTACTGTAATTTCACCATCAAACTGCTTCGCATTTATACCTAAATCGATAGATACTAAGTCATTATCAAAAATTTCGTAGTAAAGAATATAGTCGATGTGCGATAAGTCACTCATCGTACTTGCGACTGTATTATTTCTATATGTTGTACCATTAAATTCAAATGCTGTATCGAGCGTAGTAGAACCATTTAGCTCTAGCTCTGTATACTTTAATTTAATATTTGGTACTAATGGCACTGGATGCTCAAGCGCTGCGTAGTAACTAACAAAAGTTTCATCTTCAAAATTAAAGTTTTGTGCTGTATTACCTTTGTCAGCAAAACTACCTGAATTATCAGATTGCCAGCCATCAACACCAACGTATAAACCCAATATGGTATCTGCGTGGGCAACAGGTGCTAAGAAAGCCATCGAAAGGGCGGCAGCTAAACAGTACTTTTTCATGTTTTATCCTTGCGCTAAAAGTTCGCTAAGTTCGATAAGAGCCGCGTTGGCTCTAGATATGTAATTTGCCATCACTAATGAATGGTTTGCAACAAAACCAAAACCATTACCATTTAGAATAACCGGACTCCAAACAGTTTCTTGGGTTGCCTCAAGCTCGCGAATAATTTGCTGCAAGCTAACACGTGCATTTTTTTTCTCAAGTACATCAGCAAAGTCGTATTCTACCGCTTGCAAAAAATGTAATAAAGCCCAAGTTGCGCCTCGTGACTCATAAAAAACATCATCAATTTCCCACCACGATGTTTTAACCTGACTTTGTAACGGAGCATACGTTGCTTGATGTGCCTCTTTATCTCCGGCTAAATCTGTATTTAAACGCTCTTGCCCAACACTTGCACTTAAACGTTGGCTTAAACTACCTAAACGTTTTTCAGCTTCTTTTAACCAGCCTCTTAAGTTATCAGCGCGAGAATAAAACTGGCTTTCACGCGCATTTTGATCTGCAATTTGTGAACGGTAGACCAATAAAAAGTCGATCCCTTTTTGGTATTCGCTTTCTGCGCTTGGCCATGCCCACGCTTCAGAGCTAATATTAAATTGTGGTTGCGCTTTTTTTAATGCTTCATGCTCTGTTGATTGTGACTGCGAACGACTAAAATCTTTACGCATTGAGAGCGCTAAATCGCGGCTCATTTCTAATGCACCATACTCCCACGCTGGCATATTATCCATAAGCACACTCGGCGGCATCATATCATTCGATAAATACCCACCTGACTTATTTAATAATGTACTTGTAACTTCAATTAATGACGTTGTGGTTGTATAACCTGTAACAAACTTTTCACCACGTTGTTGTGCTTGCTGCTTTGCGTGTGTAATTATGTCAATACGGGCTGGTTCAACGCTCCAATAAACTGCCGTCGCATAAAATAAAATAAACACGAGTATCAGCGCACTGATAATTTTCCCTTTGTGTTGTGACATTTAACCTCCTAATGATGCATATGGTGTTGTTTAGACTGCTCAGCTTGTTCTGCTTGGCTCTCTAACGAAACCACTTTTGCCTGAGTAAAAACACGGTTACCGTCGCTAAAATATAGCGTGAGTTTAAGTTCTTGCCCTACTTTTAATGGCTCTTTTGGTTCAAATACCATTAAATGATAACCGCCCGGTTTAAAGTCGATTTGTGAATGAGCTTTAATTTTTAATGAATCTACTTTATTCATTTTCATCATACCATTAACGTGTTGGTGCTCATGAACTTCTACGCGGCCTAAATTTTCAATACTCGCCTTGGTGAGTGTTACTGCGTTATCGCCCTGATTAACCAAGTTCAAATAACCGACACTCGATTTACTCGCAGGTAGAAAAACCCTTACTTGTGCGTTATTTACAACAATATGACTGTCAGTATCGTGATGGTGTTCTGCATGTGCAATAACAGGTGAGGTGTATAGGCTAATCCCTAAAAGAGCACTAGAGAGTGCTGTAAGTAATGGCTTAAGAGTCATTTCAATCCTTGTTACGATAATCATTTTATTGACTAAATTTAGCATAATTGTGAAAAAATAGTCAGTAAAATTAGTATTTAGATGGTTGTTAGGCCACCTTTTTATTATCAGAAACAAGCCAACATAAAAATGCAATGAGTAGTAACGGCCAAGCAATCATTAATGAACCAAATAATAACGCAATGAGCAATCCTAAAGAGACTGCAATACCAGCACCTAACAGCCCCACACCAACCAATGCGATACATACAATAACTGCTAGCACGGCTAAAAGTGCGCCTACGAGCTCAATACCTATCCAGCTGAGATCGGTGAACCATAGCGGTAATTGCCATGAATCAAACTGCATAATCTCAAATGGACTTGATGTCATAAGTAACAAAATTAATAGACAAACTGCAACAATCTTCATGGCACTCTCCTAATATACTTTACTTTCTAAGCAACAATGGGCAATTAAATAACCTGCACCTATGACTAATGGAAACTGAATAAGCATTAAGATAGTAACCAATCGAGTAACCCACACAGGTAGATCTAATCGTTGTGCTAACCCACTACATACTCCTGATATTTTTTTATTTAATGGGTCTTTATACCAACGTTTTTGACTATTATAAGTATTCATAACAACACTCCTAAGCTGACTTTTTAACTTTAATTTTTAACGCTGCAAGCTCTTGCTCTAGTGCATCATTTTTAACTAAAGCATCAATTTGATCGGCTGTTGTATTTTGATTAGCCGAATCAGTGATTTCATAAGCCTCAACCTGCGCTTCAATCGCATCAACACGACGCTCAATAACATCAAAGCGTGAAAGTGCATGCGCTACTTTTTCACTGTTTAATTGATGATTTACACGCACTCTGGCATTCACCACGTTATGTACTTGCAGCAAGCTTCTTTGCTTTGCTTTAGCCGCGCCAAGCTTTTCTTGCAAACGCTGAGCGTCATCTTGCAATTTTTCTAGCGAGTCGGTCAGTTTAACTAACTCAGGCTCAATTGCCGCTAAATCAGACGCTACTCGCTGCTTTTCTTTGAGAGCCGCAGCCGCCAAATCATCACGGCCTTTACTTACCGCGATTTCCGCTTTTTCCTGCCATTGTGTAATACTGTTTTGTTTTTCTGTCTGCTGACGTCTCAATACTTTTTCTTCACACAAAATTGCCGCAGCAGTTGCTCGGCACTCACCAAGCGCTTGCTGCATTTCTTGAATAAGCAAGTTTAAGAGCTTTTGCGGATCTTCTGCTTTATCTAGCGCAGCTACTATATTTGATTGAATCAGATCACTTACACGATTAACTAAGCCCATGACTTTCTCCTGTTGATTATGGGTGATTACCACTTAATGATTCCAAGACTTGTGCCATGTTATTTAAATAAAATAAAAACCAAATAATATCAAAAGCTTAAATCAAAAAAGAACAATTTAAAATGACTTTAAGCTGAATGTAAAATGGTTAAAAAAACTAAAATAGTTGCTTTTTAACCATAATTTAGGATCAAAAAAAGCCACTAAAAAGTGGCTTTTATAATCTACTAATTACGGTATTAAATTAGTGATTTACTGCGGCACAAAACTTAACGCCTTATCCATCACTGATAAATCAGCTTGTTTTCCGTGGCCATTTTCCGATAAATGACGTCGAAAGCCACGGGCACCAGGCTGGCCCTGAAAAATACCCAGCATATGGCGCGCAATATGCCAAAAGTTGGCCCCTTGCTGCATCTCAGATTCAATATAATCATACATTGAACGCACTACATCATGGCGTGATTGAGTGAAATTACCGTCACCGTAAATCTTTTCATCAACTTCGCTGAGTATAAATGGGTTACTATATGCTTCTCTGCCAATCATAATACCATCAACATGAGCAAGGTGTGCTTGACTGTCAGCAATCGTTTTAACACCACCATTTAAACTTAAATGTAATTGCGGGTAGTCTTTTTTTAGCTGATAAACACGTGGGTAATCAAGTGGCGGTACTTCACGGTTTTCTTTAGGGCTTAAGCCTTTTAACCACGCTTTTCGTGCGTGAATAATAAAATCATCACAACCAACATTATGACTGGCCTCAATTAAAGCACATAAGAATTCATACGAATCTTGCTCATCAATACCTATACGGGTTTTAACTGTAACAGGGATATTAGCCTGCTCTTTCATTGCAGCTACGCAATCAGCAACAAGTTGCGGTTCACCCATTAAACATGCACCAAAACGACCATTTTGAACACGATCTGACGGACAACCCACATTAAGATTAATCTCGTCATAGCCACGCTCTGCGGCTAATTTTGCACACTGAGCAAGTGCTTTAGGATCTGACCCGCCCAACTGTAAAGCAACCGGTCCTTCATGCTCATTGAAATGCAGATAATCACCACGGCCAAATAAAATAGCACCAGTAGTTATCATTTCAGTATACAACACTGTGTGCTTTGTCATTTTACGATGAAAAGTACGGCAATGACGATCAGTCCAATCAAGCATCGGGGCCACAGAAAAGCGTCTATTCAAAGTAAAATCCTCAGGTAATTAATAACAGTTAGAGCTAAATAAAAGCCCCACATTTTACATAAATGCAGAGCTTCCATCAATCTTAAGCATTCAAATCAAAAAACATCGATCACAAACTTATGAAAACACCTGCAACCCGAAGTAATGAGCAATGCCATCTAATATATTCGTAACGGCAACTGATGTAAGAATCAATCCCATGATCCGACTAATAATGCTCGCGCCGCTATCACCTATTAACTTATGAACATGAGTCGCTAGCAATAATAAAACTAACACCACCGCAAGTACTGCAAGCATGACAGCTGAAGTAATTGATTGTTCGACCCATGTATACTCATTATTACGTGTCATAAGCACAGCCCCGAGCATTGCCCCAGGGCTAGCAATTGACGGAATTGCCAAAGGAAATATAGCCGTTGCCGTACTATCTCTCACACTTTTGATTTCGGTTTCAGGCTTACTTTCACCAAAAATCATAGATAGTGCAAACAAAAGTAGGACAATACCACCTGCAATCTGAAAAGCAGACAGTGGAATTTTGATTGCATTTAAAAGCAGCTCTCCCGCCAGAACAAAAAACAACAACACTACTGCAGAAACCGCAACAGCCTTGTAAGCTACTTTACGCTTAAACTGCTCACAGTCGCCACGCGTAGTAGCAATAAAAACAGGAACAGTGCCAATTGGATCGATAACCGCAAAAAAGAAGATAAATATCGCTAATAATTCATTCATTGCTAGACTTCCTAGAATAAAACTGTCTAATAAAAACGCTGCAAGTACAACACAGTATGTTAGTATATCACGGTAGCGTAAGGATAAGAGAATGATGAATATAGAGTCACTCGTTAGTAAAGCAAAACAAGTATGCGACAATCGTGGCGCCCGATTTACACCGATCCGTGAAAAAGTATTTCGCCTACTGGCTAGCGCCCAAGGCGGCGTTGGGGCTTATGATTTATTAGAACAACTTAAAATCACTGAGTCAGGGGCTAAACCTGCGACGATATATCGTGCATTAGACTTTTTAGCAGAACTAGGCTTTATCCACAAAATTGAAAGTACTAACGCATTTATGCTGTGTCATCATTTTGACCACATTCATCCTGTACAACTTTTAATATGTGATAAGTGCGGTTTTGTCAAAGAGTTACACTCAACTGTGATTTCACACGAACTTAACAGTCTTGCCGCCGAAAGCGAATTTACTGTATCAGGGCAAACAATAGAAGCCCATGGTATTTGTGGTTCATGTAAGGAATAATTAAGTGCAGAGCTCAAATTAGCCGCTACACTTTAATTTATAACAGCAGTATAAACTGCCAACTCAAGGGATAAGTAACAATGAATGTAGAGTTCATCAATCCTTTTTTAACGTCTCTGTTAAATGTACTAGGTACAATGGCTCAAACCGAATTAAAACCGGGTAAGCCTAGAATTAAAAAAGATGAAGTTGCCTGTGGTGATGTTTCAGGTTTAATAGGTATGGTAGGCCCGCAAACTAAAGGTTCATTTTCTATTACCTTTGATGAAAGCTTAGCGCTGACTATTATGGAACGTATGCTAGGTGAGCGCCCTGACTCAATTGACGAAGAAGTAACTGACATGGTTGGTGAAATAACCAACATGGTTACCGGTGGTGCAAAAAACCTACTGGGTGAAAAAGGTTATGACTTTGACATGGCCACACCTATAGTTGTATCTGGTAAAGGCCATACTATTACGCATAAAAGTGATGGTGCAAAAATACTCATCCCATTCACCTCTGATGCAGGTAATGCAAATATTGAAGTCAGTTTCGATAAAATATGAGTTGGTTACAAAAACAACTGGTTTTGAAGCCTCGCTCTCGAGGCTTTCATATTATTGATAATGAAATACTCACTCAACTCCCTGAAATCTCCCATTATAAAATTGGCTTACTCCACCTTTTTATTCAACACACTTCTGCCAGCTTAACGATTAATGAAAATGCTGATCCTACCGTACGTATGGATATGGAGAGTCATTTCAATAAGTTTGTACCCCAGTGCCAACCTTATTATCGTCATGATTATGAAGGTGATGACGATATGCCAGCACATATCAAAAGTAGTACCTTAGGGTGTGAGCTTACAATTCCTATTAATCAAGGATGTTTACAATTGGGGACATGGCAAGGCATTTATTTAGGTGAGCATCGCGACCATGGCGGCACAAGAAGACTTATAGCGACACTGCAAGGGCAAGTTTAAAGCCATCAGCCATCAGCCATCAGCCATCAGCCATCAGCCATCAGCCATCAGCCATCAGCCATCAAGAAAAGCATACAGTTCTGTAAGGTTTAAGATAATTTACTTAATAGAAGATTTTGATTTGTTTAATAAACATTGGAGCGGTACACGAGGCTCGAACTCGTGACCTCGACCTTGGCAAGGTCGCGCTCTACCAACTGAGCTAGTACCGCTTTATAAATTGTATGTTTAAAAATAATTCAACTTCTTATGGTTAGAAATTGGAGCGGTACACGAGGCTCGAACTCGTGACCTCGACCTTGGCAAGGTCGCGCTCTACCAACTGAGCTAGTACCGCATTAATTTTTAAATCGCTCCAATTTCTTTGGTTAGAAATTGGAGCGGTACACGAGGCTCGAACTCGTGACCTCGACCTTGGCAAGGTCGCGCTCTACCAACTGAGCTAGTACCGCATTAATTTTTAAATCACTCCAATTTCTTTGGTTAGAAATTGGAGCGGCACACGAGGCTCGAACTCGTGACCTCGACCTTGGCAAGGTCGCGCTCTACCAACTGAGCTAGTGCCGCATTTAAATAGTCAGTAATTCGTCCGTTGTCACGCGACTAGTCGCAGTGAACGTTCAGGCAACTGAGCTAGTGCCGTACTACATGTTTATTTCAAGCAACTTAAACACACTAACCCCGCTGGGGTTATCGTCTTAAGCGGGGCGGGATTCTACAATAATTCCATGTGTTTGCAAGTGTTTTTTACAATTTAAAGAATTTTTCTTGATAGACTTTTAATTCCATAATGGAATCTTTAATATCATCAAGAGCAAGGTGTGAGCCTTTTTTGTTCACTTGCGCTAAAACTTCAGGTTTCCAGCGTCGTGCGAGCTCTTTAATTGTACTGACGTCTAAATTGCGGTAATGAAAGTAATCTTCCAGTTCGCGCATGTATTTATTCATAAAGCGTCTATCTTGCCCTATCGAGTTACCGCACATAGGTGAGGCACCTGCTGGAACCCACAACTTTAAAAATGCCAATGTTTGCTCAACGGCATCTTGCTCTGTGAATTTACTCGTCTTACAACGAGCTGTTAGACCTGATTGACCGTGCTGGTTAGTGCACCATTCATCCATACCATCGAGCAACTCATCACTTTGATGAATTGCAATAGTTGGACCTTCGGCCAAGATGTTTAGCTCACTGTCGGTGACAACGGTGGCGATTTCGAGTATTTTGTCTGTACTTGGTTCTAGACCTGTCATTTCGAGGTCGAGCCAAATCAGATTTGATTTATGAAAAGACATAATTACCTTGCGGTGCTTTCCTTTAGATCTAACGCATTTAGATATATCATATTAGTATCATCAGTCGACCTAAAGCTTTTTTTTCAAAAAGCACGACATTTAACTAAGTTATGGGCCAAAAGTGGCAAAACAGAAGAAATTAAGTAAAGGTCAATCCCGTAGGATTAAGGCCAATCATGAAAAACGCTTATCTAATGCAGATTCTGCACCAGCCAAAAGTAAGGCTGATAAGTGGCAAACCGATAATTTAGGTGCGCCTGAAAATGCTGTAGTGATCAGTCGTTTTGGTCAACATGCCGATATTGAAACCGATGACGGTGACGTATTGCGCTGCAATATTCGCCGTACTGTTAAAGGTATTGTTTGTGGCGATGAAGTGCAATTTCGTCGCGCTAAAGTAAGTGAAGGTGATTTAGCCGGCGTTATTGAAGCAATGCATGAACGCCGTTCGCAGCTTACACGCCCTGATTTTTACGATGGTGTAAAAGTCATTGCCGCCAACATCGATCAAATTTTGATGGTGTCAGCAGTATTACCTGAATTTACCCCCAGTATTATCGACCGCTACCTTATTGCCTGTGAAGACATGGGCATAGAGCCTATTTTAGTGCTCAATAAAATAGACTTAATTGATGAGCAAGGGCTTGCCAATATTAATAAAATTTTGGATATTTATAGAGCACTTGATTACCAAGTGTTACTGGTTAGTAATATTACAGGCAAAGGTATTGATGAACTCAAAGATACTCTGGTCGATAAAAATAGCATTTTTGTTGGTCAAAGTGGTGTCGGTAAATCAACGCTCGTGAACACTGTATTACCTAATGCCGAAATACTTACCAAAGAAGTCTCTGAGAACAGCGGCCTTGGTCAACACACAACAACTGTGTCACGACTTCACCACTTACCTTCTGGCGGTAACTTAATTGATTCTCCTGGTATTCGTGAATTTGGCTTGTGGCATTTAGATGTAGAACGCGTTACTTGGTGTTTTAAAGAGTTTCGTGAGTTTATTGGTGGTTGTCGCTTTAGAGATTGTAAACATTTGAATGATCCTGGCTGTATAATTCGCCAAGCAATCGATGAAGGTGATATTTCACAGCTACGTTTTGATAGCTACCACAGAATTTTAGAAACTATGGCCGATGGCCGCGCCGGAGCGCGTGCTCCTCGTATTTAATTTTTAGGAAGAAACTTGTGAGTTTAGATAAATTCAAAATCGCAATGCAGTACGCAATGCCAAAACATTTTGTATCTCGTATGGTAGGTAAGTTAGCCGCGGCTAAAGCTGGTGCATTAACCACTACTTTGATCAAATTGTTTATTAAACAATATAAAATAGATATGAACGAAGCGCAGTATAGCGATCCGGCTCACTATAAAACCTTTAATGAGTTTTTTACTCGCCCATTAAAAGAAGGTGTGCGCCCATTAACAACCGATGATAGCATCATTACTCATCCCGTTGATGGTGCAATTAGCCAGCTAGGCGCTATCGTAGACGGTCAGCTTATTCAAGCTAAAGGACATGATTACAGCTTACAAGCGCTACTAGGTGGCTCTGAGCAGGATACAGCACCATTTTTAGGTGGCGAGTTCGCAACGATTTACCTTGCTCCGAAAGACTATCATCGTATTCATATGCCGATTGATGGCACCTTGAGCAAAATGATTTACGTTCCGGGTGATTTATTCTCAGTAAACCCACTGACCGCGCAAAATGTACCTAACTTATTTGCACGTAATGAGCGTGTAGTGGCGATTTTTGATACTGAAATTGGCCCTCTTGCTATGGTACTAGTGGGCGCAACAATTGTTGCCAGCATCGAAACCATTTGGGCTGGTACAGTTACCCCACCAGCAGGTAAAGATGTCTTTAGCTGGAATTACCCAACCTCAGGTGACAACAGCATTATCTTGAAAAAAGGCGATGAAATGGGCCGCTTTAAATTAGGCTCAACCGTTATTTTAGCCTGGGGTGCTAATAAAGCAGGTATTTTAGATGATCAAAAGCCGGAAACGGTAACGCGTATGGGCACACCATTTGCCGAGATTAATTGTTAATTGTTAATTGTTAATTATTAATCTTAAATAAAAACGCGGAAGACTAATTCAGTCATTCCGCGTTCTATTATTTCAAGCCTCTTCACAGCCACACTCCGTACACTGCGGCGCTTTACTTAATTTAAACTGCTGCTGCACTAAACCTAAGCCATCAAAGCGAACAAATTTACTTCCCTGATGATGACCTAAAATTACATTAACCGCTAATAATGCCTGCATTGAACCAATCACACCTAATAACGGACTTAACACACCAGCATTACTGCAGTTAAGCGTCTGTTCATCAGCGGTTCGTGGAAACACACAACCGTAACATGGGCTGTGTTGATCACGAAAATCAAAACACATTAGCTGTCCATCGGTTGCGATTGCTGCACCAGAAACCAAAGGGATAGCGAGCTTTAAACAAAAACGATTAACCACATAACGAGTATTAAAGTTATCACTGCAATCAAGCACTAGGGTTGCGTCTGTAAAAATCTGCTCGGCATTTTCAGCACTAAGCTGAATGTTTAAGGTGTTAATCGTAATTTGATTATTTAAGCTACTCAGTACTTTACCCGCCGCACTGACTTTCTGTTGCCCAAGGTGATTTACTTTATAAAGCACTTGGCGCTGTAAATTTGAAAGCTCAACGTTATCATCATCCAATAAAGTAAGCTTGCCAACGCCAGCAGCAGCTAAATACAACAAGGCAGGACTGCCTAAACCACCAGCGCCAATCACCACAACGTGAGCTGCCTTGAGCTTTAACTGCCCTTCAAGGCCAACTTCTTTAAGCATTAAATGGCGACTGTAACGCAACTGTTCTTTGTCAGATAAAGCGCCCTCGATTACCTCAGCCATCGCTGTTAATCGCCATTTGTAATTCTGCTATCGCCTGTTGATAATCACTTGCCTCTGTAATGGCTCTAACAACAGCCACACTGCCCACGCCAGTTGCTGCAACCTCACTCGCGCGTGCTAAATCAATGCCACCGATCGCCACTGTTGGGTAATCGCTCATTAACGGCACAAAGTGTTTTAGTTTTTCAAGACCTTGTATTTGCCCTGTCATATCTTTAGTGGTGGTTGGGTATATTGCCCCAAACGCCATATAACTAGGACGATAATTATGAGCACGAAGCATTTCATAAAACCCATGCGTCGAAAGTCCCAAACGTAGCCCAGCTTCTTTAATGGCGACTAAATTAGCCTCAAGCAAATCTTCTTGACCTAAATGTACACCGTACGCGCCATGCTTAATTGCTAACTGCCAGTGATCGTTTATATATACATGACCATCGTATTTTTTACCCAGCATCACCGCAGCAGCCACGGCATCATCAAGCTCACGCTCTGTACCTTGTTTCATTCTTAGCTGGACGGTTTTAATACCTTGCGCCAAGCATTTCTCTAACCAATCAACAGTATCAACAACGGCATATAAACCAAGCTGTTTGCTCTCACAAGCAGGAAAACCAGCAGCCATAGTAAATTCATTTGGCGCATCAAAGTCTAATTCGTCAGCAAGCCAACTCCCGGCTTCAATCACTTGTGGGTAATCATCAAGGTTTTCAGGGAAACACGTTTGTGCCACAGGGCCAATCCCTTCACCATAACGTACTGCGGCTTTTAAGCCTTGGTTGATATACGCTTTTGCTAAAATAAAGGCATCTTTTAAGGGGTATTGTTTTGCTAAACACGCCGCAATAACAGAGGCCATACTACAGCCAGTCCCATGGCTATGTGGTGTTTGAATTTTTTCATTGCCGAGCCAATACTCACTCCCCCCATCGGTGCTGCCATCGATACAATAATCAATACAATAACCGCTCGGGTAATCCCAATGACCGCCCTTGATCACCACGGCTTTTGCGCCCCAGCTTTGTAACTTTGCTGCGGCTTCTCTTACGGCGCTTGGTCCAATTAAATACACACCCGTTAACAGCTGCGTTTCGTGCGTATTCGGGGTGATCACATCTACCAGCGGCAATAAACATTCTTTAATTGCACTAACGGTGTCTTCTTCGGTAAGTAAATCACCACTGCTGGCAATCGCAACGGGGTCATACACTACTAAAGGCGGCACAGGCCAAGTACTTTGATAATGCTTAATATGTTCACTGACAAGTTGAATTTGCTGTACATTTGCTAACATGCCGATTTTAATTACTGCGGCTTTCATATCATGCTCAAGCGCAAGTAACTGCGATTCAATAACCTCTGTAGAAATAGGATTTAGTGCTTCAACGCCTAAACTATTTTGTGCAGTGAGTGCGGTAATTGCTGTACAGCCATGCACACCAAAGCTTTGCATCGCTTTAATATCAGCCTGAATACCTGCACCGCCACCTGAATCTGAGCCTGCAATTGTCCAAACAACCTGTTTCATAAACACATTTATCCTAAATTTTATCTTGATGCCAAAATGGCATACCCATTGTTGGTGTTGAAGGAGCCGCAACCTCTTTTTCAGGCATTGCTTTAGCCAAATAACCAAAACGTCCAGCTTCAACCGCAGCTTTAAATGCACAACTCATAGTGACAGGACAACCCGCCCCCGCAATGGCTGAATTTAATAATACCGCATCATACCCCATTTCGAGTGCTTGGCAGGCATGTGAGGGGAGACCAAGGCCCGCATCAACTATTAAAGTCAGCTCTGGCAATCGTTCTCGAATAGTTTTTAAATTATATTGATTTAACAGCCCTTTACCTGTGCCTATTGGCGCACCCCATGGCATTAACACTTCACACCCGGCCTGCGCTAAGCGCTGGCATAGCACTAAATCATCCGTGCAATACGGTAGCACTTTGAATCCTTCAGCTAAAAGGATTTTAGTCGCTTCAAGCAGTGCAAAGGGATCGGGTTGCAGGTTGTATTCGTCGCCGATTAACTCTAATTTAATCCAATCGGTGGCAAACACTTCTCGGCACATTTGCGCCAATGTAACCGCTTCTTTAACACTATGGCAACCTGCGGTGTTAGGTAATATTTTTAAGCCAGTGTCTTTTATTAATTGCCAAAAATCATCCCCCGCAGCAGCACTTTGCTGACGGCGCAAAGACACAGTGACAATCTGCGAACCAGACGCCTCAATCGACTCAGCCATAATCGCCGGTGAGGGATACAGTGCAGAGCCAATCAATAATCGACTATTAATCTGTTCGCCATAAATATTAAAACTGTCGTCGATACAATCTTTCATACTATCCCCCTTGAATTGGCGAGAGTAACTCAAGGCTATCACCTTCATTCAATTGTGTATCTGCACATAAGCTACGCGCGATAAAAACCCCATTTAATGCCACTGCAAATGGCTCTTTCGCGCCAAATTGGCTAAGCGCATCGAGTAACGTGTGCTTATCACTTAATACAAATGGCTGTCCATTTATCATTATATTCATAGTTTTATTCATCTTATTCGATTTTAGCTACGGCATCAGCCACTAGACTTGGCGCTAATAAATAACCATGGCGATACAGGCCATTAATGCTGATCACCTTACCTTGCTTGCTTACTTGTGGGCGGTTATCGTTAAATGCTGGGCGTAAACCAGTTTGAATATTTAACAGTCTCGCTTCAGCAAAACCACTGTGAACGGTGTATGCAGCAGAAAGTAACTCAAGCGTTGAACGCACTGTGGCTGGACCATTATCTTGTGATTCAATTTCGGTCGCGCCAATAACATATTCATGCTTAGGTTTAGGTGCAATATAAATGGGATAACGTGGATGCATTAGTCGTATGGGCCGAGTAAGTTTAACCTCAGGCGCATATAAACGCGCAACTTCACCACGGACTCCACGTAATTTACAACTGACGCTTTTTGCCCCAAGCCCTCGACAATCAATAATATAATCAAACGCGCCTTGTATACTTTCTGAATTTATATCAATTGTTTTACCAAATTCAAAACTCACGCCTCGTGCTTGTAGTGTTTTATAACTTGCCTGATAAAATGCTTGGTTATCAATTTGCCCTTCGCAAGGTAAATAAAGCCCTTGGTTAAAACGCCCAGATAACTCAGGTTCGAGTTCATTAATATGTGTACTGGTTAGTGAGTGAGCCTGATGCCCCAGCAAAGGTTTTAGGCGCTGAGCAAAGCTTTGTAAATCGCCTTTATCTTGCTGATGAGCAACCACTAATGTGCCCTGCTGTTGAAAAAACACCTCATCATCTAACTGCGCTAAAATAGCAGGCCAACGGGCTATCGAATCAAGCCCCATTAATGCTAAATCTTGTTCACATAAAACAGATTCTGCAAGTGGTGCAAGCATCGCCGCCGCAACACGGCCTGCACTATCAAGCGCTTGCTCATCACCCGCTTCAAATACAGTTACCTTATGCAGCATACTCAATTCAAGCGCCGCCAAACGCCCAGTTAAACCAAAACCTATTACCGCAATTTTGTAAGACATAATAACCTCTCAGCTATAAGCTGTAAGCCATAAGCGGTGCTCTGCTTACAACTTAAAGCTTATCGCTTACAACTAGCTTTTAAACCGCTTTATGGTAAATCTCTGAGCCAGTTTGTTTAAACTCGTCAGATTTAGCTTTCATCTCAGCTTCCACATCAACCATTTTTATTTCAATACTCTCACCAACATTGTTTGGATCGATACCTCTGGCTTCTAGGTCTTTGGCATATTCGCGCACTTCTTGGGTGATTTTCATTGAACAGAATTTTGGCCCACACATAGAGCAAAAATGCGCTACTTTTCCTGACTCTTGCGGTAGCGTTTCATCATGGTATTCGCGGGCGCGAACTGGGTCTAAACCAATATTAAATTGGTCATGCCAGCGGAACTCAAAACGCGCTTTTGACAATGCATTATCACGCTCTTGTGCTCCCGGGTGACCTTTTGCTAAATCTGCAGCATGGGCCGCTATTTTATAAGTGATCAGCCCTTCTTTTACGTCTTCTTTATTTGGCAGACCTAAATGCTCTTTGGGTGTTACGTAACACAACATTGCACAGCCATACCATGCAATTTGTGCCGCACCAATACCGGAGGTAATATGGTCATAACCTGGTGCAATGTCAGTTGTAAGCGGGCCAAGCGTATAAAATGGCGCTTCATCACAATGCTTAAGTTGCTCTTCCATGTTTTCTTTGATCATGTGCATTGGCACATGGCCTGGGCCTTCAATAAAGACTTGTACGTCGTGCTTCCATGCTATTTTTGTCAGCTCACCAAGTGTGCGCAATTCACTAAATTGTGCATCATCGTTGGCATCAGCAATTGACCCCGGACGCAGGCCATCACCTAATGAGAAACACACATCGTATTGCTTTAAAATCTCGCAGATATCTTCAAAATGCGTATAAAGAAAGTTTTCTTTATGGTGCGCTAAACACCACTTAGCCATAATTGAACCACCACGCGATACAATACCGGTAACACGCTTTGCCGTCATAGGTACATAGCGTAGTAAAACACCAGCGTGAATAGTAAAGTAATCTACGCCCTGCTCAGCTTGTTCAATTAGGGTGTCGCGGAAGATTTCCCATGTTAGGTCTTCTGCTACACCATTTACTTTTTCAAGTGCTTGATAAATTGGTACGGTACCAATTGGCACAGGCGAGTTACGTACTACCCACTCGCGGGTTTCGTGAATATAACGCCCTGTTGATAAATCCATTACGGTGTCAGCGCCCCAACGGGTTGACCACACCATTTTTTCAACTTCTTCTTCGATAGATGAACTTACTGATGAATTACCTATATTTGCGTTTACTTTCACTAAAAAGTTACGCCCTACTATCATCGGCTCGGTTTCAGGGTGGTTAATATTGTTTGGTAAAATTGCACGTCCGCGAGCAATTTCATCACGCACAAATTCAGGAGTAATAAACTCAGGAATGCTCGCGCCAAACGATTCACCTTTATGCTGCTGCGCTAATAACTCTTTTTGAATTTGCGCACGACCCATATTTTCGCGTACTGCGACATATTCCATTTCAGGGGTAATAATACCTTGGCGAGCATAATGCATTTGCGTGACGTTTTTACCCGCTTTAGCGCGACGAATTTTAGGTAAGTGTTCAAAACGAATGTGGTCAAGACCTTCGTCAGCCATACGTTGCTGTGAGAATTGTGATGTAACTGATTCCAGCACCTCGGTATCATCACGGCTTTCAATCCACTGCTCACGGTATTTATCAAGGCCTTTTCGCACATCAAGAGTGAAATCTGGGTCTGTGTATGGGCCCGATGTATCATAAACACGCAGTGGTGCATTTGACTCGTAAACTGGGTTTTCATCAGTGCCACCAATGAAAGTGTCGCTTAACGTAATTTCTCGCATACCAACGCGTACATTCTCTTGGGTACCTTGTACATACACTTTGTGTGAACTTGGAAATGGTTGCCCAGTCAGGTTATAAATATAATCTGATGCAGCCGCACGGGTTTCGCGGCGAGACGGTTTATTTGATGTATTTGACATGACTTACCTCATTGCTAAAGGGTTGTCTCGTCAGATATTGCAATGCAATAGAGAGTAGCAAATGCTACATGGATCGTAGATTGGTGTTACAAAAAAGCACTACCAACCTTGGCAGCCAGAGTACTTATACGCCAAACAGGCGCACAAGCACCCGTTTATGGCAGCTTGTTCCCTACGCAGGTGTTAGCCTGATCAGGTTCACGGATCCCGCTTTCGCGATCTCAGCCTTTGAGCTAAAACTCAAGGCACTCCGACAAGTAAAAATTCTATATATTGTTCGCTGACGAGTGTACGTCAGATGTAATTAGCCTGCAAGGGGTTAACTTGCAGGAATAAACGCAAATGTCTGTTCGCCATTTAAAACTAATTGTTGATTTTGGATTTGTAACGGCACACCCTGCTTCAACGCATTTAAAAATTGCTGCTCAAACGCATCTAACTCATCACCACATGATTTTCGGGTCATGCCTAACTTATTAACCGTTAAATGATTATCATCCAGCAAGCCTTCGCCAAAAAATTTATTGCAACCCGCAAAACCATTGACTTGCAACGCTTCAATAAAACTTAATGATGCAGTGTAAGATGTCGGGATCGCTAAACCATCAACATGTGATAGTTGCCACTTAGTGTATTTCAATTGCTCACTTGTGACTGTCCCTGTCGATGAGCAGCCAATACAAAAACCGATAACAAGCATCGGTATTGCTGCTAATTTCATGTGATTCTTAACCTAAAATTCAATCAACACATAGTAACAATAATTAACAGTTTTTACCGTTAATAATGCATGTTTTAAATGTAAAAAATTGTTCTAAGATAGTAAAAAACATTCGCACTAATGAATTATTCACTTTTAAATAGCTGATTAACTTGCTCTGGTAAAAATGGTCGCCCTTGCTCGTTGACACTAGTTCCTATTACTAATGCTTTAAGCATGACTTTATCATCACTTTTACGTATCACGGTTTGCCTAAATCCGAATTTTAATCTGCTAATACGCTCCGGCTCTACAGCAACATAAAACTCATCGCCAGGCACTAAAGACTGTTTATAGTCTATCTCACTACGCATAACCACTAAATTAATTTTATCTCGGGCAAGCTGCGCGAAATCAATGCCGTTGGCGTATAAAAATTCATGGCGAGCATGCTCTAAATAATTAAAATAAACACTGTTGTTTACTATACCCTGTAAATCACATTCATAGTCGCGCACTTTAAAGTCTACTTTAAATGTCATATTCGTAATCCTAATTATGTATACTGTGCGCGTTTATAACATATAGACACCCAAAAGTTGAATAACGACTTTAATGAGAATAGTTGTTATCATACAAGTCCCTGAAATGGAGTTAAGCAACCGAATGAAACTACGTCTGTCTTTAATTACCGCTGCGCTACTACCTTTATTAAGCGCCCCAGCTTTTGCTGAAGATACTGATCTTGAAAAAATACTTGTTACTGGGGACTTTCAAAAAGAAAGCATTCAAACCCTCAGTGCCAGCGCCAGTTTATTTAGCCAGCAAGAAATTAATGACCGAGGCGCTAACTTTTTAGATGAAATGTTGGCCAGTGCCGCTAATGTTAACTTTTCATCTGGTGCATCTCGCGGACGCTTTATCCAAATTCGTGGGGTTGGTCTGCGCTCACAATTCGTTGATCCAATTAACCCATCGGTTGGTTTAGTGATTGATGGCATTAACTATTCAGGTCTTGGTGGCAGCTCATTACTTTTTGATGTAAACCAAATTGAAATTTATCGCGGTCCACAAGGTACACGCTTTGGTGCTGATGGTTTGGGTGGGATGATCCAAATGGAATCAGCTGATCCTACATTTGATCCTAGCGTAAAGGTTCAACTAGGTGCTGGTAACTATAATAGCTACGAAGCAGGTATTGCTGCCGGCATTGGTATTACTGACAGCACTGCGGTACGCGCCAGTATTTACCAACGTGAATCTGATGGCTTTATGGATAATGAGTATTTAGGTAAGCCAACACAACAACAAGATGAAATGATCAGCCGCTTTAAGTTACACAGCCAATTAAGCGATCATTTACGTACTGAATTAAGCGTTCACTATATTGATATCAACAATGGCTATGACGCGTTTACGCTTGATAATAGCCGTAATAGTGTAGCGGATAGCCCAGGACAAGATAACCAAGAAAGTATTGCTGTAGGGCTTGCCAATATATATACCGGTTTTGATCTATTTGATGTGAGCTTAAACTTATCAGGTATAGACAGTGAACTACTATATAGCTTTGATGAAGACTGGGTGTGTAATGATACCAGTAAGCCAAAATTATGTGGTGCAGGATTACATGAACAAAGTTATAGCTACAAAGATGCATACTATCGTGATCGCAAAGATAAAACGGCAGAGCTGCAATTTAATGGAAAAGCCCAAGACTGGATTACCGGAATCTATTATCAAAACCGTAATGTAGGGCTTGATCGTCAACGTATAGAGAATTCTGATTTAGCTTTATTTAATTCTACTTATGAAGTTAGTAATGTTGCTGTTTATGGTCAATTAGCCACTCCAATAAATGCTAAAACAACATTGATTACTGGTCTACGTGTTGAAGAGCACAGTAGTGATTACAGTGACAGTAATGGGTTTATTGTGAGTAGTGATGATGTAATGGTCGGTGGTAAAGTAGCCCTTGAATATCAAGTAATTGATCGAACAATGATCTACACAAGTATTACTCGCGGCTACAAAGCTGGCGGCATTAACTCTGAAGCGCTCGCCAAAGCACAAGAGTTCGGCCTCGGCGCAGACTTTTTTCAACAACACACAACTTTTGATCCTGAGTACTTATGGAATGCCGAGTTCGGCGTTAAAGGCAGCTCATTGGATGACAAATTTGTACTGCGCTTAGCGGCATTTTATATGTACCGTGAAGACATGCAATTAAAGTCTTGGTTGGTAGAGGGTCAAAACTTTACTAGCTATTTTGATAATGCAGGATCTGGTGAGAACTACGGTCTAGAAATTGAAGGCAGCTACCAGCTAACCGATGATTTATTTTTTACTGGTAGTGTTGGTTATTTAGATACTAAGATCAATGATTATGTAGCTAGAACAAGCCTCTATTCACCTCCATTAGATCAAGACGGTCGTGAGCAAGCTCAAGCACCTAAATACCAGTACGCATTTACCGCTCGTTATAACTTTACTAATGAGTTATTTGCTACGGTAGGAATTGAAGGTAAAGACGACTATTACTTTTCTGATAGCCACAATTCACAAGCGTCCAATGTTAATCTAGTTAATTTTACTGCTGGATATGAGGCCGACCAATGGTCAATCCGCGCATGGGCCCGTAATGTATTTGATGAAGAAGCACCTACCCGCGGTTTTGAATTTGGTAACGATCCTCGTGATGGCTGGGTTACTCATACATATACACAGCAAGGCGAGCCTATGGTCGCTGGTGTTACCTTTATTTACGAATTATAGATAATAAGCTCTAGGGCGTGTTGACCTTTGTGGATTGAAATTTGTTCAATCTAGGGGCGATTTAATCGCGGCGCGAGGTTTGTAACCTAGCGGGCTAAGTAAAAACCGAGCAAAGCTTCCGCGTCCTGCTCACGCCCCTTACCTACATCCGTGTAGGTAACAAAGAGTCAATCGCCCCTAGGAAGAACCCTTTGGGCAGCGCATGTTTAGCATTTATACTGCGTTATCGCCTATTTATGGGGAACAACCACACTGCATAGGCGCTGCCTTGCCTAAATACCAAACATACTGCTGCAAAATTAATCACGAAAGGTCAACACGTCCTAGGTAGCTAGGCTCTAGAATTTTCTAGTACCTAGCTACCTTACTAGTCACGCTCTTTCAACATCAAACGCGATAACTTCTTTGATGCAATTTTTATCTGTCGCTAGCATCACTAATCTATCAATTCCTAATGCGACACCGGCACATTGTGGCAAGCCATGCTCAAGCGCGGCAATTAAACGCGTGTCTATAGGCACCGCAGTTAAGTTATTTGCATTACGGTACACATTGTCATCATTAAAGCGCTTTGCTTGCTCCTGTGCGTTTGTAAGCTCATTAAAGCCGTTTGCCAGCTCCATGTTCTGATAATAAAGCTCAAACCGCCCAGCAACTCTTGTATCATGCTCACAAATACTCGCCAGCGCAGCTTGTGATGCGGGAAAGTGATACACAAAACACGGTTTATCTTGGCCTATAGTCGGCTCTACTTTCATACAAAACAATAACTGCAATAATGTATCGCGATGCGTTTCATGCTTAGCTATATCGGCAAAGCCCTGCTCGCAGGCAATGTTTTGCAGTTGTGCAATTGTAGCTGTTAGCGGGTCGATCCCTAGCGCTTGCTCAAAAACCTGTTGATAGGTTAAACGTTTTGCAGGCTGCACATTTAAAATTAACTGTATCAGCTCATCCATTTCGTCCATTAAAGCAAATTCATCAAACCCCGGTCGGTACCACTCAAGCATAGTAAATTCTGGGTTATGATGATTGCCAGCTTCTTCATTACGAAATGCTTTACAGATTTGATAAATCGCGCCGCTGCCCGCAGCCAATAAACGCTTCATGGCAAATTCTGGGGATGTTTGTAAATACAAAGGTAAACCTTGCGCGTATCCTGGACCAATAAATTGCGTTTTGAAACTCGCTAAATGCACGTCAGTAACACTTGCACTACTTAAACTAGGTGTCTCAACCTCCATCACCTGACGCTGATAAAAAAACTCACGAATAGCTCGTAAGATTGTAGCTCGTTGCGCCAAAGTATTTACTTGTGCGCTTGGCTGCCAAAGATCGATTGACATATTTTCTCCAAAAAAAATCCCAGCTTAAAGCCAGGATTTAGTTAAGTCGTATTTTTAAAGCTTACTTAACACGGCTTACGTATTCACCGTTACGAGTGTCTACTTTAATAACTTCACCAATTTGCACGAATAAAGGAACACGTACGACTGCGCCAGTGCTTAAGGTCGCTGGTTTACCACCAGTACCCGCCGTATCACCCTTAAGGCCAGGATCTGTTTCTGTGATCTCAAGCTCTACAAAATTAGGCGCAGCAACAGCAATTGGGCTGCCATTCCATAACGTAATAGTACATACGTCATTTTCAACTAACCACTTAACAGTATCGCCAAGTGCTTTTTCATCTGCAGCAATTTGCTCAAATGTTTCGTTGTTCATGAAATGCCAAAACTCACCATCAGTGTAAAGATACGCAAGATCGGTATCCATTACATCAGCACCTTCAACTGACTCACCCGATTTAAAGGTTTTTTCAAGTACTTTACCTGAAATAAGCTTACGAATACGAACACGGTTAAACGCTTGTCCTTTACCAGGTTTTACCATTTCATTTTCTAAGATACTGCAAGGCTCGCCGTCCATCATAATTTTTAGGCCGCCCTTGAACTCGTTGGTGCTATAATTCGCCATCGTTTCCTCTATCTAATAATTTTTCGAGTAATTTACGTGCCAATGATACAAAGAAATGAAGCAAATTTGCATAAAAACTGGCAAAAAGAATTAGCAAATGTCGTTACTTGCCCAAAAGTACTATTAGAAATGCTTGGCTTATCAAGCCAAGTCCATGAAAACGACATAAAAGCTCGCAGTTTATTCCCTGTTCGTGTGCCTGTCCCTTTTATAAAAAAAATGCGCCATGGTGATGTAAATGACCCTCTTTTATTACAAGTCATGCCACGCCACCAAGAATTCATTGCAAAAACAGGCTTCAATAAAGATCCCTTAGAAGAACAAGATAACAAACAACCTGGGCTATTACACAAGTATCGTTCTCGTGTTTTAGTGATGTTTAAAACAGGCTGCGCTGTAAATTGCCGTTACTGTTTTCGTCGCCACTTTCCGTATCAAGAGAACCAACTAAACAAACGCAGTTTAATTGAAGCACTCGATTACATTAAATCGGACGCAAATATTAACGAGGTGATTTTAAGTGGTGGCGATCCATTAATGGCCAAAGACGATGCAATTTGTTGGTTTATGGATGAACTTGAACAATTACCACAAATTAAGCGGATGCGAATTCACAGCCGTTTACCTGTTGTGATCCCATCTCGGGTTACTGATGAACTATGCCAGCGCTTGGCTGACTCACCGCTAAAGATTATATTTATCAATCATATTAATCATGCAAACGAGATCGATAGTGAATTTAAAACAGCTATGCAAAAGTTAAAAAAATCAGGTGTTACATTACTTAATCAAGCTGTGATTTTAAAAGATGTAAATGATAGTGCTCAGGCTCAGATTGATTTAAGCGAAGCATTATTTGATGCCGATGTACTACCTTACTACTTATACCTGTTAGACAAAGTTGAAGGTGCGAGCCACTTTGATATCAAAGAAGAGCAGGCGCGCAAGATTATGGGCGAAATGCTACTTGCATTACCCGGATTTTTAGTGCCCAAACTGGTGCGCGAGATCGGTGGGCAACAAAGTAAAACCCCTATCGATCTCAAGCTTATATAAACGTAGAGTCTATACGTATACGTTTACGTTATTACCCAGCGATGCTGTTACCGACTTAGCAGGCGTTTGTGCTGCGCTAGAGCTTGCTGCACCTTCAATTAAGGCTAATGCCGCGGCGCCATCAGCTTGTTGCTGCTTTTTAGCTAAAGCAGCGCTGTATACTTCGCCGCTTTGTGCTGTGCCACTCATGGCTGGTAAACTTCCACCTGATATATTCATAGTTCAATACCTGACTTTTATATGCAATCCACGTAATATATCGGCATCGCAGTTTAAAGCTTTAGGAAAAAAATGGATTCAATTATTGAGCAACTAAATGAAAACTTAAAAGTTGTTTATCGTCAATCACTTGATGCCGATAAAAGATTAGATGAGCTTCAACAACAAGGCCACGGTAAATTTAAGGCTCTCTTCCCAGCCGATGCAGGCTTTGATTTTGAAGCTAAGCGCTTCAAACCATACGTACTTGATGTTGCAGCTGATGTCGAAAGCTTAAGTAGCGATGGCTTTAGTGAAGAAAAATTAAAAACAACCGTGATTAAATTACAACAAATATTGCAATTATTAACAACGTTTAAATAATAACTAAAGGCACTAATACTTGAATATTCGTGCCTTTTAAATTTACTTATTGAGGCACAACTGCTGGAATTAATTCTTTTTTAAACCAATCTGTTAGCAAACGCTTATCGTAATAAAATGCATCATCACGACCCGTTTTAATTTTATCCATAAAACCCATATCTTTTAACGATACTTTGTCACTTTCAGTCAAAATCTTTCCATTTTTATCTGTCACAGAGTATGTAAACTCAATACGTGGAAAGTAGATAGGTTTTATAATACGTAACTCATTCATACCACCAAAACGAACATCTCCGGCTAAATCTAGCTCCGTTACTTCTACATTAAACTTATAGCCTTCAGGTAAATTTTCGGCTAGCTTAGTAAAATGCTTTTCAAAACTCGATGCTACGCGTTTATGAAAAGACCCTCTCACTTCATTTGATGGACGAACATCACGATAATCATTAAAATCTTGCCACTTAACTACGGCCTCACCTGCTTGGGCAAACACAGGTAGTGCGACTAAGAAAGTAAGTGCAATTTTTTTGACCATATTCATAATTTTCTCCAATAGGTAACTAACCAAATATAAGTAAGATACTAGCAGTAACGACTTAACTATAGCTTAATATATGCACATTAAGTTGTTATCATTTACATCAATTGTGTAATCAAATATACCTCTATTCACCAAAAAGATATACATATCAAATAAACGGACTAAATTTAACGATAGCGCATGCAATTCATCACTATATATGATGGAATTACGTCACTTAAAAGCTTGCCCTATATGGAGATTACATGACAATTTTAGTAACAGGTGGTGCTGGGTATATTGGCTCGCACACAGTATTAGAGCTTCTACAGCAGGGTAATAACGTCGTCGTTATTGATAATTTAAGCAACTCGTCAAAAGAATCGCTTACAAGAGTAAAAAACATAACAGGTAAAGAGATCACTTTTTATCAAGGTGACATTCTCGATAAGGCGTTTTTAGCTAATGTGTTTTCAAAGCATACTATTAAGAGTGTTATTCACTTTGCAGGACTGAAAGCTGTAGGTGAATCTGTAGTAAAGCCTATCGAGTATTATCAAAATAATGTGCAAGGTACACTTACCCTTGTAGATGCTATGCGAGATGCTGGTGTTTTTAAACTCGTCTTTAGCTCATCCGCAACAGTATATGGTGATCCAGCGAGCTTACCTATTCGTGAAGATTTCCCAGTAGGTGGCACAACAAATCCATACGGTACATCAAAACTCATGGTGGAAATGATGCTGCAAGATATAGCAAAATCAGATGAACGCTTCGCCTTTGCTATACTGCGTTACTTCAACCCCGTTGGCGCACATGAATCTGGTCTGATTGGCGAAGACCCTAATGGTATCCCAAATAATCTACTCCCTTATATTTCACAAGTTGCTGTTGGTAAATTAAAACAGTTGGGCGTATTTGGTGATGATTATGACACCGTTGATGGTACTGGTGTACGCGATTATATTCATGTTGTTGACTTAGCTCTTGGCCATTTAAAAGCATTGAATAAAATTAATCAAGATACTGGTGCACATGTATACAACCTTGGGACAGGTAATGGTTACTCTGTACTACAAATGCTCAATGCGTTCAGTAAAGCCTGTGGAAAAGAAGTTCCCTATCAAGTGTCTCCACGCCGCCCTGGTGATATAGCATCTTGTTATGCTGCACCTGAAAAAGCACTCACTGAGCTTAATTGGCAAGCAGAACGTGGACTAGAGGTAATGATGCAAGACGCGTGGCGCTGGCAAAACAATAACCCCAACGGATATAAATAAGCTTTCTTATACCAATCTGGATAGATATGGGGTCTATTTAATGACAAGAAAATTGCGCTATAACTAGGCAAAAATTTTTATATCTAGTTAAAAATTTTTAACGACGTTATAGCGTGATTTAATTCGTTAAATTGTTCAAATATTTATGCAGATTGGTACCAGTACTATGTAGGTCGTGATTTATCGCGACAACCGATATATGGGGGTGTACTGCTTTCAGATGAGCGCCTGAGCGACACTCGCCACCTTGCACCTTGCTCGCTGTTTCACTTTCCTGCAGACGTAAAAAAGCCCGACTCATTGAGTCGGGCTTTCTTTATTTGGAGCCTGGCGATGACCTACTTTCACATAACAAATGCTACACTATCATCGGCGCTGTTTCGTTTCACTACTGAGTTCGGCATGGGATCAGGTGGGTCCAAAACGCT
>NZ_JABCJL010000095.1:0-653 GCF_012952265.1 Pseudoalteromonas sp. NEC-BIFX-2020_015 | reverse complement strand
TAACAACACGCCCTGAGGTGGACAACTAGTAAAATTTAGCTATTTATTGCAAATTTTAACAGCGGCGAACCTCTTCTTTTTAGTGCTTCTAAATATGTTGATTCGTTGTAAGGTGTATGTGTCTTCCAGCACCTAAATACGATCCTGATCCACTTGAAAGCCAGTGATCTTATAATGCTATTATGAGGTTTACCTTTACTTTTTTGTTGCTCGTAATAAGCCTTTGCCCAAAACGAATAGCGTATCGAAAAACCGGCCCATTCCACAAAGGTTTGTCTTAGAAATGTTGGGCAACTGTACCGCCAATGCGTCCACATTTTCTTACCGCTACGTTCAATCACAGGCGCAATACCCGCATATTTTTGTAGCTCAGACGCATCATCATAACGGTCCCTATTGCTGCCCAATGCAACTAATAATCGTGGGGCAAGTTGCGGACCTGCACCAGGGAAACTATCAAAAATCACTTTATCATCTTGTGCTTTATAGGCCTCTTTTATCGCTTTATCTAACGATTCTATTCCCTTGAGTAACACTTTGAATTGCGCAATGAGCACTTCAACTAACTGTTGATTTGGTTCTATTACTCCCGTGTCTTCTGTTAATGGCATGGCATTTTTAATACTCAAAATACGGGCATCATTAACCTGAGC
>NZ_JABCJL010000094.1:0-668 GCF_012952265.1 Pseudoalteromonas sp. NEC-BIFX-2020_015 | reverse complement strand
TCTTACGGCTAAACCACAATTCATCATTAATTATGCGGACTAATCCTTTAAATACATTTTCTGGTGCGTCATGATCATAAAACACACCTTTAAAATTATTAAGCAATAGGTTTTTTTCACATGTTGCATCAGGATTAGCATTAAAAACAATAACAGGGCGTAATTTTGCTAGCATAATTAAATCAGCGGGCACTAAATCTTGCCAATTACTGCCGGCACTGTCGACTAAATAAAGGTCAAAATCATGGCGCTCACTCGTATGCGGCAAGCAGTCTTCCATTTTAACCTTGCCAAAAAACGCCTCTAGTATTTTTATCAAGTAAGAGTAGCTTTGTGTTTGAGGGCGTACGTTTTGAACTGTTTTTATAAATACAGAAGTCGGTTGAATCATCTGCTTTCGTCCTTGAAATATTTTATTCACAATACCCAATTAAATAACAACATTCAACCGTTATCTATTGATTAATACTATGATATATATAGTGTTTACAAGGATAGACGTCTAGCTATTTAGATTGAGACCGCAAAGTAATATACTCTACAAATATAGTTTATTAAGAACCAGCCAAAAAGACTAACCTATAAAACCGCGAAGTCACGCCATTTGTCCAGCCAAACCCTTGCTGTACACTGTATTCACCGCCACCAGCACGGTTATCTGGTTCGCA